>CALGKL010000139.1 GCA_937930495.1 uncultured Gloeocapsa sp. | reverse complement strand
TGTAGATAGATGGACAAAAAAAAGCGTATTAGTACTATCTAATCTCTTAAGAGGTGGTTTAGTCTTGAGTTTACCCCTATTATTGAGATTTAATTATCTAGAAGGTTATTTCTGGGGATTACCTAAGGGTTTTTGGCTATTACTGGTAATAACTTTTAGCGTATCTCTTTTAACTCAATTTTTCGCCCCAGCAGAACAAGCAACTTTAACCCTGATTATCCCCTCCCAAAACCTATTAGGAGCTAATTCTCTCTATACAACTACGATTATGGGAGTATTAATTATCGGCTTTGCCATCGGCGATCCGCTGTTGGCGATCGCCAACCGAATCGCCAGATTGTGGGGATTGAATGGGAATATCGGTGGACAACTACTCGTAGGGGGTGCATATCTATTAGCAGGATTGGTTTTATCCTTCTTATCAACCCCAGAAAAACAACCACATCCACACCCGAAAAAAGCAACCTTTTGGGAAGATATACAAGAGGGAATCGACTACCTAGGTCAAAACGAGAAAGTGAAATATGCATTAATACATTTAGTTATTCTTTTTGCCGTATTTGCAGCTTTAGCAGTTTTAGCCGTTAGTTTAGCCGAAACAATTCCCGAATTAAAACCGGAACAATTTGGCTGGTTATTGGCAGCTTGTGGACTAGGATTAGGGATGGGTGCTACGGTTATGGGCAATTGGGGATATCAGATAGCTTATACCCGTCTGAGTTGGTGGGGGACTTTGGGTATGGGGATTTGTTTATTAGGATTAGCCCTATTTACCGATTATCTCTGGTTAGAATTAATCCTAACTATCCTCTTGGGAGCTTCAGCAGCTTGTATAGCTATACCAATGCAAACTACTATACAGGTAGAAACCCCCGTCGATTTGCGAGGTAAAATCTTTGGCTTACAAAATAATATCGTTAATATTGCCCTGTCTTTACCCTTAGCTTTGGCAGGAATTGGTGAGACGCTTTTTGGTTTACAATCGATTTTGATTAGTTTAGGAGCGATGGTCATTGTGGGAAAACTGATTTATAAAACCCATCAAGGATAAATGAATATCAACTGGTATAGTTAGATAAATGCCAAAAACTAAGTAATCCACTACTCAAAAAAAAGGATTGCTTACACCAGCAAAGGAGCGTAAATTTTGACACAAGCAGGGGTAGGACTCAAGATCATCGGCTGTGGATCAGCAACACCAACTCAAATACTTACCAATGAACAACTTAGTCAGATAGTAGATACTTCTGATGAATGGATTACTACGCGTACAGGGATTAGTCAAAGACGAATAGCTGATGCTAGTCAATCCCTGACCTCTCTAGCTGCAAAAGCTGCTCAAGCAGCACTGTCAAAGGCGCAAATCTCACCCGAAGCCATAGACTTGATTATTTTGGCAACTTCTACCACAGATGATTTATTTGGAAGTGCTAGTAAAATTCAAACCCTTATTGGTGCAAATAGAGCAGTAGCATTTGATTTGACAGCCGCTTGTTCAGGTTTTGTTTTTGCTTTGAATGTAGCAGCTAGTTTTATTCGTTCGGGAACCTATGAGAATATCCTGGTAATTGGCGCCGATATTCTCTCGCGGTGGGTAGATTGGTCCGATCGCACCAGTTGTATTCTCTTCGGTGACGGTGCTGGTGCAGTAGTTTGTCAAGCAACCAAGCAAGGCGATCGCTTTTTAGCTTGTGAACTCTACAGCGATGGTTGTCAAAATAATTGTCTCAACCTCTCCTATCAGAGTGAATCTTACCCTCTGGTAGATAGTCTGGAAATAGGGAAAGGACATTTTCACCCGATTACCATGAATGGCAAAGAAGTTTATCGTTTTGCTATAGCCAAAGTTCCCGAAGTAATCGAAAAAGTCCTCTTTAAAGCTAATCTCAAAGTAGAGGAGATAGACTGGCTATTATTACATCAAGCCAATCAGAGAATTTTAGACGCGGTCGCCGAAAAATTAAACATCCCCCCAGAAAAAGTTATCAGTAACTTAAAAAAATACGGAAATACTTCTGCGGCTTCAATACCCTTAGCTTTAGACGAAAACATCAGACTCAACAAAATCAAACCAGGAGACGTCATCGTCTTAGCAGGATTTGGCGCCGGCTTAACTTGGGGCGCGGCTATTATACAATGGGGAGAATAAAAGATGACTAAAACAGCGTGGCTATTTCCAGGACAAGGTTCCCAAGCCATCGGGATGGAAGGTAACTTACTCGAACATCCCCTAGGGAAAAATCGCTTGACTCAAGCAGAAACAATCTTAAACTGGTCAGTATTAGAAATATGTCAGGGAGAGGAAGATAAACTAAACCAAACCCTCTACACTCAACCCTGTTTATACGTAATCGAATCGATTCTCGCCGAATTATTGTTAAAACAGGAAAATCCCCCAGCCTTAGTAGCAGGTCATAGTTTAGGGGAATACGTAGCCCTATTTACAGCCGGTGTCTTTGACTTTGCTACAGGATTAAATCTGGTGAAAAAACGCGCTCAATTAATGGATAGCGCCGCAGGAGGGAAAATGGTAGCCCTGATGCAATTTAATCGGCAAGAATTAGAAGCCAAAATCGCCACTACTCCTGATGTGGTTATCGCTAATGATAATAGCCTTCAACAGGTAGTAATTTCCGGAACACCTAGCGCCGTAGATGAAGTGGTTAGTCAAGTCAAAGCTAAACGCGCTGTAACTCTTAAGGTTTCTGGTGCCTTTCATTCGCCCCTGATGCAGGAAGCAGCTACAGAATTCGCCCAAATTCTCGCCGAAGTCGACTTTAATGACGCTAAAATCCCGGTTATCGCCAACGTCAATCCTACTCCCGCTACAGCAGCAACCGAAATCAAAACTAGATTAATTCAACAGATGACAGGATCGGTACGTTGGCGAGAAATTAGCGAGTATTTAGTCCAAACAGGAATCACCGAAGTAGTAGAAATAGGTCCGGGAAAAGTCCTCACAGGGTTGATGAAAAGAACCGCTCCTGATTTAAATTTCAAAAATATCGCTAACATCGATGAAATCAGCATCTAGACAAAGAGAGCCTAGGGTTAATCTATTGTTATACCACTTATTTAAGTGGTCTGTGGTTGCGCCGACCTTTCATGTCTATTTTAAAGGACGTATCCAAGGTGCAGAAAACGTCCCAAAAACAGGACCATTAGTCGTAGTCAGTAATCACGCTAGTTATTTTGACCCACCTATTCTCTCTAATTGTGTAGGTCGTCCGGTTGCTTTCATGGCTAAAGAAGAGTTATTTTCTATACCTATACTGAAACAGAGTATCAGTTTATACGGTGCCTATCCCGTCAAAAGAGAAAAGGGCGATCGCGCCGCCATCAAAGCAGCTTTAACCATGTTAAACCAAGGGTGGGCTGTAGGTATTTTTTTAGAAGGTACACGTACCCCCGATAGTCGGATCTACCAACCAAAATTAGGAGCAGCTTTAATCGCCGCCAAAGCCAAAGTCCCCTTATTACCCGTAAGTTTACAAGGAACTGAGCAGATTTTAGTCAAAGGCAAACGATTACCTCAATCTGTACCCCTAGTGGTACGCATTGGGGAGGTTATCCCCCCACCTGAATCCACAAACAAAGCTGAATTAGAAGCAATTACCACTCAATGTGCTTTGACTATTAATCAGATGCTTTTAGAATAGACTCAAGATCACAGGAGAGACTAACTCTGGTATCCCCAATGCAGCTAAACTTGGAGAATTAGTGAAATTGTCTGAATTTAACCGCTAAAGCACGTATATTAGCTAACTCCTTGGCATCTAGTTTAGAGAGATTGGCTAAAACTAGATTCATCCTCCCATTGGATTTTAATTGGTCTCGATGACGAGCGATAAAATCCCAATAGAAAAAATTAAAAGGACAAGCAGAATCACCAGTACGCTGACGATAATTATAAACACAGCGATCGCAATAATCACTCATTTTATGAATATAATTGGCTGAAGCTGCATAGGGTTTAGAAGCCAAAATCCCCCCATCAGCAAATTGTCCCATACCCAAGACATTAGTCTGCATCACCCAATCATAAGCATCAATAAAGACGCTATGAAACCAATTTTCTAACTCAAAGGGAGAAACTCCCATAATTAAAGCGAAATTACTCAGAATCATTAAACGCTGAATATGGTGTGCGTAACCAGTTTTGGCAACTTGCTGTAAAATTTGACGAAAACAATTCATATCCGTTAACTCACCATCCCAATAAAACCTTGGTAAAGGATGGGTATGGTTAAACCAATTGAGTTGAAAATAATCTGCTTCTACCCATTGATAAACTCCCTGCATATATTCTCGCCATCCCAACACCTGACGCACAAAACCCTCAACGCTATTTAGGGGAAACTGTTGTTGGTAATAAGCTTCCTCTACTCTTTGGATAACCTCACCTGGAGTAATTAAACCCAAATTTAAATAGGGAGAGAGTAAACTATGCCATAGAGTATATTCCCCCGTCACCATAGCATCTTGATAAGCACCAAAATTATCTAGACAGTGAGTAATAAAATGTTCTAATACCTCTAAAGCTTGACTCCTAGTTACACCCCAATGAAAAGGTTCAATTTCTCCAAACAAAGGGAATTCTAAAGATTTTACCTTAGCAATGACCGCTTCAGTAATTCCATCGGGAGTAAATCTACAAACCGCGGGAGTAGTTAACTTAGTCTTGAGTGGTTTACGGTTGTCTTGATCAAAATTCCATTTCCCCCCTAAAGGTTTACCCTGATTATCTAAAAGTATCCCAAAACGTTTACGTCCAGCGCGATAAAAATCCTCTAGTAATAATTGTTTACGAGCGTCAGCCCATTCCCTAAAATCTCTTTGACTCCACAAAAAATGATTATTAGCAAACCAACGCAAAGTACATCTTAAAGATAAATTTTCAATCAAGGTTTTAAAAGGGCGATCGCTAGGAAGCATTACCCAAAGTTCCTTAATTTGATACTCATTTAACCAAGCATCTAAAGGGGTTTGAAAATCATCACTAACAGCATAAGTCACCCGCCAACCTTTTGCTTCTAAACTAGCAGCAAAATGACGCATCGCTGACCAAATCAGGACCAATTTTTGACGATGATAAGGTCTTAATTTAGCATAATCTTGACTTTCAATTAAAATAACAGGAGTGTTATTAGGTGCAGAACAATTAGCTAAAGCCGCTTGATTTGTCGAGAGTTGATCTCCCAAAATCCAAATACCAATACTCATTTTTATTTAAGAATAAATTAGGTGATATAATCATAAGAAAATTTAATCTTAAAAAACTATTTAGAAACATGCCCCGCCATAAACCTTCTTCTGAATTACCGAGCAAAATCTGTCCCGTCTGTGGTTTACCCTTTACTTGGCGAAAAAAATGGGAAAAGTGCTGGGATGAGGTAAAATATTGCTCAGAAAGATGTCGAAGACGCAAATCTAATAGCCAAGATTAATTAAATTATGTCAACTGAGTCGCTACAACCTAAAGTAATTATACACGGTGGAGCTGGTCTTTCCCTGAAAGATAAAGGAGGTAAAGATGCCGTCCGTGCAGCACTACAAGGAATTGTTCAACAAGTATATGATAGCCTTAGAGCAGGTAGCAGCGCCGTAGATGCTGTCATCAAAGGTTGTCAATTGCTCGAAGATGAACCACGCTTCAACGCAGGTACAGGCTCTGTACTACAATCCGATGGACAGATTCGCATGAGTGCTAGTTTAATGGATGGAGAGAAACAATCTCTTAGTGGAGTTATTAACGTTTCCCGCGTCAAAAACCCGATTTTTCTCGCCAAAGAATTACAAGTGCAAACAGATCGGATCCTTTCCGATTACGGTGCAGCTGAATTAGCTAGAGAATTAGCTATCCCACCCTACGACCCCCTCACCGATTTGCGTCTTTTGGAATGGCAACAAGAGCGTAAAGAGAACTTTAGCAAAAAAATGGCCACAGTGATAGCGGAAGAAAGAAGAGGCACTATCGGCGTGGTAGTACTAGATCAGCAAGGTCGCATTGCTGTAGGTACTTCTACCGGTGGTAAAGGTTTAGAAAGAATTGGGCGTGTTAGTGATTCAGCTATGCCCGCTGGTAACTATGCTAACAATTTAGCCGGTGTGAGTTGTACTGGTATTGGTGAAGATATTATCGATGAGTGTTTCGCCGCTAGAGTAGTGATTAGAGTCACCGATGGGTTATCTTTAGCTGAAGCCATGGAAAAATCAATCAAAGAGTCTCAAAGTAGAAATAGAGATTTAGCAGCTATTGCCCTTGACCATCAGGGTAACATTGTTTGGGGCAAAACTTGTGAGGTGGTTTTAGCAGCTTATCATAATGGTCAGACCATCGGTGATAGTCTCGATGCTGCTACTAATGATTATATAGGTGTTATAACCGGTTAGTAAATATTCTCTCTCTAATTAAGCTGATATCTGTATCATTGTGTATATCAGCTACTTTCTGGTGTAACCCCCCAGGGACTAGAGCAAATGTGATGTATTTTAATAAGGTATGCCAATTACATCTTTATTGCCTTTGACCACCTTTCCCAAGGGAAAAGCTTTGAGCTGATCCTGCTCTAACAATTGTATAGCTAAATCAACCTGCTCACTAGGGAGAATCAGAATAAAGCCAATCCCCATATTAAACGTATTAAACATCGCTTCTGGTTTGACCTGTCCCATTTTAGCTAACCAACGGAAAACCCCGGGAATTTGCCAACTATCAGGATTAATTAACAGAGATTGTCCCTGATTAAGACAACGGGGAGCATTTTCTGGTAAACCACCACCAGTAATATGGGCCATTCCATGAAGATCAATACCTGAATTGAGGAGATTAAGAACAGGTTTAACATAAATTTGGGTAGGAGTTAGAAAAGCTTCTCCCAAGGTCAAACCATCGAGTAAATCAGGTTGATGTTGCCAATCTAATTGATTATCTCTAACTATTTTACGTACCAGACTAAAACCGTTACTGTGGACACCTTGACTCGCTAGGGCGATCGCCACATCATCTACTTTAACTTGAGTACCATCAAGAAGCTTACTTTTTTCGACGATTCCCACACAAAAACCAGCCAAATCATACTCTCCCAGGTTGTAAAAACCTGGCATTTCCGCGGTTTCTCCCCCCAACAGAGCGCAACCACTTAGCTTACAACCTGTAACTATACCAGCGACCACCTCAGCTAACTGTTCAGGTTGTAACTTACCCGTAGCTAGATAATCGAGAAAAAATAGGGGTTCAGCACCACAGGTCAAAACATCATTAACACACATAGCCACTAAATCGATCCCAATAGTATCATGACGGTTAAGTTCTTGAGCGATTTTTAACTTCGTACCCACCCCATCTGTACCAGATACCAATACAGGTTGTTGATAACCCGAAGGGATTTCAAAACAACCACCAAAACCCCCCAGATGTCCCAAAACTCCAGGACGATAAGTACTCTCTACCCCTTGACGAATACGTTCTACAAAAGCACGACCGGCGAGGATATCTACTCCTGCTTCTTGATAATCCATAAAATCTCTTCGCTTGTTACAAAATAGGGTAAGAGTTTAAATCCTCTTACCCTCTGACTTAACTAGGATAGCAAATCGCTGACCGCAAATACCCCATCTCTGAATTGAATAAATTCGATATTAATCAGAGTATCTACACCAAATTGGCGACTAGAAATAGTCAAAACTTGAGGTATTCCCTCAAATTTGAAAAGACGAGAAAGCCCACGATATTGTACAGTATCCTCACCGGTATCACCTTGAATCAGATCATCCCCTGGACTACCGATAAATAGGTTATTTCCTTGGCTACCAAAGAGCGTATCGTTACCAGGACCACCATTGAGAGTATCATCACCAGGACCACCAATAAGTAAATCATTGCCACTACCCCCGATTAGAGAATCATTACCCGATTCTCCCAAGAGGATATCATCTCCCCCTCCGCCATTGAGAATGTCATTTCCTGTTCCTCCAACAATGGTGTCATTACCAGCTAAACCATTCATCCTTTCTTTACCATTGCTCCCGATCAAGACATCATTACTCCTTGTCCCGGTGGTAATCAATTCAGCAGCGATCGCCTCGAGAATGTGGTCAGAAATTAATTGATGTACAGCAGTAGTTGGGTGTGCGCTATCCCACCAGAAGTAATTTTCCGCCCTTTGAGAAGCCGCTTGATAATTTTCTAGACTACCAGGAAAAAGAGTAGGATCTAGATTCACAGGTTTCTTAGGACTAGGATAGAGATTAGTTGTAGTAGCGCTCTGTGTATTATTTTCAAACTCAGAGTAGATCTCCCGAGAAAAGTCATACATATCCACTTCAATGATTCTGACTTCCGGGTAATTCTCCCTGAGTTCACCTAAACTGACTTTTAAAGCTTCGTTATGAGCTATGCTTAACTCTGTAGCTACCTGGGAAACTTGATTATCATTAATTAGAGGAGTTAAGCCTAGATCTACCAAATTGGGAACAACGATAACCTCTGCACCTAAATCTAAGACAGTAGTTAGAGAAGTACTAATATTATCAACAACTTGACTAGCAAACTCTGCTACCTCTTCGGGAGTATCCACCCTATCTGGTTCATTCAAAACGATATTGAGATAATCATTAGAGCCAATCCAG
>CALGKL010000138.1 GCA_937930495.1 uncultured Gloeocapsa sp. | reverse complement strand
TCAATATCTACAGTGGTATGTTGTGCGCTTAGAAAAGTAATAATAAAAATTTTATTAATTCTTTTTTTATCCTGCTTTTTATCTTGATCCAAGACGACAAAGCTTTTTGTTTTTATGGGTTTTTCTTGTTCAATGATTAGTACATTTTAAAGATTTTCTTTAATTAATTTTGCCTTAGCTTCAACTCTAGATTAAAAGATTAACAATTGGCTAAAAATTTTTGAAGCTCTTCCATATTTTAAGTAATTTACCTATTAAAACCTTCCATTTATTACTATTGGATTGGTCTCATCTCAAAGAGAATCTTTATTAACCACCCACCCCTGAAGAAAAAAAAGGGGTATTTCCAGAAAAAATCAATAAGGTAAGGTTAATTGTAACCAACCTCCTCCGGTTTCCGGGTGATTATCAGCTCGTATTTCCCCACCATGGGCGAGAATTATTTGTTTAACTAGACTTAAACCGAGACCATGACCTTGAGAATAATCTCGTCGAGAGCGAGAGCGATCGCTTTTGTAGAGTCGTTGAAAAACATAGGGTAAATCAGTAGGAGCAAAACCAGTACCCGAGTCGATGACATTGATTTCTAATAAAGCAGGAAGACGGTTAACTATAACGACTATTTTAGTATCAGGAGGACTATGTTTAATAGCATTGTCAAACAGATTAATAAATACCTGAATCAAACGAGAGCGATCGCCCTGTAGAGAGACATTAGTTGCGCCGATTTGTTCTAGTGTAACATTTTTGCCCTCAGCCAAAGGTTCAACCGCTATCCAACTAGCGAGAATCAGTTCATCTAATAACAATTTTTGATAATCAAGATATTGTGTAGGGTTTTCGTTGAGTTGACTAATTTCCAACCATTGTTCCACCAAAGTAATCAACCGCTGAATTTCTTGGGACATTTTAGCTAACCAAGTTTTCTCAGGATGTTGTAAGCGTTTTTCCAGGGCTTGGGTTACTAAGGCGATGGAAGTTAAAGGAGTTCGCAATTCATGGGTCAAATCAGAGATAGCTTGTTCTCTACGTTTGGTTTCTTCGGTGATATTTTGAATATTTTCCAGAAAAACCCCCACCTCTCCATGTAGGAGAGGAAAACTATAACCTTTTAAAGTAATTGGTTGACTGTTATCTTGGTGGTAAAACTCCCAGATTTTAATCTGATTTTCCCGACGATTACGAGTAGACTGAATCAACTGATCTAATTCATAATCGCGCACCAACTCTAATAATAAACGCAATTGGTCAGACTGCCATTGACTTATTTTCAATATTTCTTGAGCCTTTTGATTACAACAGAGAAGCTGATTATCTTGGTCAACCTGTAGATAACCAAAAGGAACTTGATCAAATAACTCCTTCCAAGCCTCTAGTTGCTCTTGTTGATCTGCTAATAACTCCTGGAGTTGTACTATTTCCCGACGGATTCTAGCAATCAAGGGTAAAGAAATGATAGTATCCCCCTGATCCGATAAGAGACGTAAAATTTGCTCCAGACGACGATTAAACTTATTTAATTGCCAATAATATATTCCTATACCAATAATTAAACCCAAAAAAAAATAGCCTAAAGATAACATTTACCCTTAGCCAAAACGATAACCAAAGCCACGAACAGTAATTAAATACTCTGGTTGACTTGGGTTTTGTTCCAATTTTTCTCGTAACCAACGAACGTGGACATCTACAGTTTTGGTATCTCCTAAAAAATCAGGTTCCCAAATCTGTTCAATCAGTTGTTCCCTCGACCAAACTCGACGAGGATAACTCATGAACAATTCTAACAGTTTAAACTCTTTTGGAGATAAATTAACCTCTTGATCTCGCACCAAGACGCGACATTCTTGGGGAAAAATAGTGATTTCCCCGAATTGTCGCGCCGAAGAGGGAAAAACCGCACCATAGCGATAACGACGAATCATCGCCCCACAACGAGCGATCAATTCTCCCATACTAAAGGGTTTAGAGAGATAATCATCTGCACCTATTTGTAACCCAGCAATCCGATCCTCTTCACTTCCTTTAGCACTGAGGATGATAATGGGGATCGTATTGCCATTATGTCTTAACACCCGACAGATATCTAAACCGTTGACATAGGGGAGCATCAAATCTAGAATCATCAAATCGAAATTTAATTCTCCTGTGGTAATTTCAGGACTTTGGAGTAAATCTAAGGCTTTACGTCCATCGACTGCGCTGACTACCTGGTAACCCTCCCCTTCTAAGGCTAAAACAATCATATCCCTGATCAACTCTTCATCTTCCACCAACAAAATGCGGTTAAAAGCTGTTGTTTGTTGATTAGTACTGTGCTTTGGCAGTTCTAGAGATAACATAAAATTGATACTCAGATTATTTCTTATGCTGTATTTAAATATACCAGTAAGTGCTAAATTCCAGATATTAAACTAATCTTAAAATTCAGCACTCATGGGTGTACGGGGAAAAGGAATGACATCTCTGATATTACCCATTCCTGTCATAAATTGTACCAATCTTTCAAAGCCTAGACCAAATCCTGAGTGAGGGACAGTACCGTAGCGTCGTAAATCCAAATACCACCACAACTCCGTCCTTGCCTCTGGTGTTATTCTAGTTTCTAGCACATCTAAACGTTCTTCCCTTTGGGAACCGCCGATGATTTCCCCGATTTTAGGCACAAGAATATCCATTGCTGCGACGGTTTTCTGGTCATCATTGAGACGCATATAAAAAGCCTTAATACCAGCAGGATAATCTCTAACGATTAGGGGTTTTTTGAATAATTCCTCGGCCAAATAACGCTCATGTTCTGATTGTAAATCTATGCCCCATTCTACGGGATATTCAAATTTACGGTCAGCTTTTTCCAGTAAAGCGATCGCTTCTGTATAGGTTATGCGAGCAAATTCATTATTAACAATATTTTCAGCGGTAGCAATTACACTGTTATCGATCCGTTGATTAAAAAACTCCAAATCTTCGGGACATTTTTCCAAGACAGTTTTAAAGATCTGCTTCAGAAAAGCCTCAGCTAAATCCTGATTCCCTTGCAGATCGCAAAAAGCCATTTCCGGTTCGACCATCCAAAACTCAGCCAAATGACGGGAAGTATTGGAGTTTTCAGCGCGAAATGTCGGACCAAAGGTATAAACACGAGAAAAAGCAGAAGCCATAACTTCTGCTTCTAATTGTCCACTAACTGTTAAATAAGCACGACGTCCGAAGAAATCCTGACTATAGTCTAATTCTTGTGCGGCAGTTTTGGGGGGATTGTTCAAATCTAGACTAGTAACCGTAAACAATTCTCCTGCTCCCTCACAGTCATTAGCCGTGATAATAGGAGTATGTACCCAGATAAACCCTCTTGACTGAAAAAATTCATGAATTGCTTGTCCACAGGTATTGCGTATCCGCATCACCGCACCGATACTATTAGTCCGAGAGCGCAAATGTCCTATGGTACGCAGAAACTCAAAACTATGACGTTTCTTTTGTAAAGGATAGGTTTCCGGGTTCGAATTGCCGTATATTCTCACTTCTTGGGCTTTTAGTTCTATTTTCTGCCCTTTTCCAGGGGATTCTACCAGCTTTCCTGTTATTTGGACTGAACTACCGATATTTAATTGTTTCAGCAACTCTGGATAATCTGGCAATTCCGGAGCTAGAATCACCTGTAGATTAGCCAAACAAGAACCATCATTGACTTCTAAAAAGGCAAAGTCTTTCAATTCTCGTTTAGTGCGTATCCACCCTTGAACAACAACCTCTTGGTGAGGTTGACCTTGCTTAAATATATCAACAATTCTTGGTGTTTCCATATTATTCTGCTTCTGGTTGTATCCCTGAGCCTACCGGTGCGGTAGCGTTTAATTTTAATTCAGGATGATCATCTATTGCTTGTTGAAGACTCCAGGAATTTTTAAATAAAATTACAGGTCTCCCCCAAAGGTCTTTTACGGTCATGGTATTAAAGATTTTACCCGTTTTTGCCAAAACTTCCCAACCATTAGTCACCCAACGTGCCAAACTATAGGGAAGGGGTTCTAAATTGGTTTCCACACCGTATTCATTGAGCAACCGAAACTGTACTACTTCAAATTGTAATTGACCCACTGCACCGAGAATAGGATCTTTACGGAAATCATCAGCTGAGTACATGATTTGAATTGCTCCCTCTTCTTGTAATTCTTTGACTCCTTTTTGGAAGGACTTGAATTTAGAAGGGTTAGGATTTTTCAGATAAGCGAATAATTCAGGGGAAAAACAGGGTATTCCTTCGTATTCGATCTTTTGACCTTGATAAATAGTATCCCCTATGGCGAATACTCCCGGATTATTTAAACCGATGATATCTCCAGGGTAGGCTTCTTCCACAGAATCTCTCCCTTGAGCAAACAATTTTTGTGGACGGGATAGACGGACATTTTTACCTGTGCGCGCGTGACTTACGGTCATATCCTTACTAAATTTACCCGTACATACCCGAACAAAAGCCACCCGATCCCTATGTTTCGGGTCCATATTGGCCTGAAGTTTGAACACAAACCCTGTAAACTCTGGGTAGGATGGGTTAACTATCCCTAGGGACGATTTACGACCATAGGGAGAGAGTGCATAGTTTAAGAAGCTATCGAGAAACAGTTGCACCCCAAAATTGGTCATCGCACTACCAAAAAATACAGGCGTCATCTTGCCAGCGTGAATTTTCGCCAAATCCCAAGCTGGTGCTACTTCTCTCAGGATTTCTAACTCTTCGAGCAATTGCTGGTGTAAATCTTTCCCGATCAATTCTTCTAAACGAGGATCGTCTAGGTTAAGGGTGGTATCTGTAGCTTGTTTGCTACCATGTTCTTGACGCTCAAATAGGTGTATCTCTTCGGTTAGGCGGTCGAAGACTCCTTTAAAGCGATCGCCCATCCCGATGGGCCAATTGACCGCGTAGGTAGCTAATCCGAGTTCTTGTTCTATTTCATCTAGTAACTCTAGAGGCTCTCTCCCGGGACGATCTAACTTATTCACAAAGGTAAAAATCGGTAAAGAGCGCATCTGACATACTTCAAATAACTTACGAGTTTGGGG
>CALGKL010000137.1 GCA_937930495.1 uncultured Gloeocapsa sp. | reverse complement strand
AATAGACGCTTGGGTAGCAGCTACCGGTACTGGAGGTACCTACGCGGGAGTTACTTTATTTCTCAAAGAACAAAACCCCGACATCAAATGTGTTGTCGCCGATCCTATGGGGAGTGGTTTATATAGCTACGTAAAAACCGGAGAAATTAAAATAGAGGGAAGTTCCATCACCGAGGGGATTGGGAATAGTCGCATCACCGCTAATATGCAGGATGTACCTATAGACGATGCGATCCAAATCCCAGATCCTGAAGCGATTAGAGTCATCTATCAATTATTGCGTCAGGAAGGTCTGTTTATGGGGGGTTCGGTCGGGATCAATGTAGCAGCTGCTGTGGCTTTAGCTAAAGACTTAGGACCTGGTCATACTATTGTTACTGTACTCTGTGATGGTGGCGGACGTTATCAATCTCGACTGTATAACTCTGATTGGTTAAAAACAAAAGGTCTTTATGTCGGAAATCAATAAAATCCTTGAACCATTGCAGCGTTTTGGTGTACATCTGGGTTTAACCCGCATTAAAACCCTCTTAACTAATTTAGGGAATCCCCATTTAGCTGTACCTATCGTTCATGTAACCGGAACCAATGGTAAAGGATCGGTATGCGCTTATCTTTCTGCTGTCCTTACCGAAGCAGGTTATCGAGTCGGACGTTATACCTCTCCCCATTTGGTAGATTGGACAGAAAGAATTTGTCTCAATGAACAACCTATCTCGACCACTAGATTAATAGAGGTTTTACAAACAACTATCCAAGGAATAACTCCAGATACGGATACACCGACCCAATTTGAGGTCATTACCGCAGCAGCTTGGTTATATTTTGCTCAAGAAAAGGTAGATATAGCGGTAATTGAGGTAGGATTGGGGGGGAGATTAGACGCTACTAACGTCTGCGATCGCCCTTTAGCTAGTATCATTACTTCTATTAGTCGGGAACATTGGCAACAACTCGGTTCAACTTTAGCTGCTATAGCCACAGAAAAAGCAGGTATTTTCAAACCAGGTTGTCCCGCTATTATCGGTCAATTACCTCCTGAAGCAGCAGCAGTAGTCAAATCCCGTTTGCTAGAGTTAGATTGTCCTTCGGTTTGGGTAGAAAAGGCTAAACCTCTAGAATCAGCTCCCTCTTGGGCTATGTATCAGGATATCTCCTATCCTTTACCTTTAAAAGGAGACATACAGTTAGTTAATTCAGCCATAGCGATCGCCACTTTACAAATTCTGCAACAACAAGGTTTTAACTTAACCACCAGTCAAATACAAGCAGGAATGGCTAAAACCAGATGGTTAGGTCGGATTCAGTGGGTAGATTGGCATAATTATCGACTGTTAATCGATGGTGCGCACAATTGCGCGGCCGCGGTGGTCTTGCGTGATTATGTGGATACCCTGAAAACCCCAATTACTTGGGTAATCGGGATGCTTTCCACGAAAGACCATCAGGAAGTTTTTCGAGCTTTACTACGTCCTGGAGACCAACTATATCTAGTACCGGTTCGCGACCACAGTACAGCAGCTCCGGAAACCTTACAACAGCTAGGGTTAGCTATTTGTCCCCAACTTAGGGATTGTCGCACTTTTGGGGATTTATTTGACGCCTTAGCCGAATCTCTCCCTCAAACCGAACGTTTAACCGTTTTATGTGGTTCTCTCTATTTAGTGGGTTATTTTTTATCTGTTTCTACCTGTAATCGATAATTTCCCCTCCCGAGTGGATCATAGGAATTAACGATGATATAGTACATACCATCTTCACTGAGAGTAATAGTTAAACGAGAATTGGTGTTATTAGCGTCTAGATCATCATTTTGAGCCAGAATATTACTATCAGCGTCCATAATCGCTAAATAAGTATCGAAATCATCGCTTTCTAGAGTAATAATCCAAGATTGTCCCTGACTACCTTGGAGCGGATGGAGTTCATATAAACTATTATCAGAAGCTAATTTTTGAGAAGTTGATTGTAATACTCCCTCTACTTCTAAAACTACTTCTCTTTGAGTAGTAGTCCCAGGTTGAATCCTGGTGACAGGAATTTGACCGGTTTGTTGATAGGCGATCACACAGAGATGGAGATCTTCTTCTGGTTGACAAGCAATCCCATTATTAGCCAAATCAGCTTGAAAAAGACGTTGACGATTAGGACGATTAGGATCGCCATCATCTAGAATTAATTTTAAAACCAAAAGAGTAGCTGTACTAGCTTGACTAGAACTACTCTGATAAGTACTAACTCTAGTAGGATTTTTCAGAATGCGTTGAGCGATACTATTTAATGATTCAGTACTATTAATAGCAGTCAGAGGAGTCTGAGACCTTAAAAAGACAATCGCTTCCTCTAAAACATTTACCCCTTCTTCAAGAGTCACCCCTTCTGTATCGGGTAATTGTAACAACTTATCCTCAAAATAGGGTTTCAAGCTTTCTAACCAATCAGCATAAACCCCAGGATTAGTTCTCGCGCGGTTAATTTCGGCTAAAACTTCTTGTTCAAAGCTTTGGTTATCTTCCTCTGTCGTCAGTAAAACCGGAGGAGACGATGTGTCCATTGACTGGGCTAGGATCAGATTACTAGGTAAAATAGTAAACAAAAGTGCGACAAAAAAACTGGTTTTCAACATGGTAGGTTAGGATATACCCTAGAAACTATCAGAATATGCTAACAAAGTCAGAGATCATTAGAAATTTTAACTGGAAAAAAACAGACTTTGTCTGTTTGTTTCTCAAGAAAAAGCTCTAAACAAGAGTTCATAGACCTTGACAAAACTGATAATAGAGGATGTGGTCAAAACAAACCCTTCACCGCAACCTAAATTTTTCTCCCCTGTACTGTCATCATCCCCCAAAACCAGTTAATCTTATACCTGCTCACTTGAATCTCGGTTAAACCTTGATTCTGAAATAACTGCTCAAATTCTTTGACGGTGTACGTATGTACATGAGCGCGATTAAATAAGCGTAACCATAAATCTAATAATCCACAAGTCCAATAGTCAGCACACCAATCAGTAATAACCAGATTACCGTTAGTTTTTAAAACTCTGGTAGCTTCAAGTATCCCTAAGACGGGATTAGGGAAATAATGAAAAGCACTAGTAGAAATCACTAGGTCAAAACTATGATCAGCAAAAGGAAGATCCTCAGCACTACCTAGATGTAACTCTATTGTTTCTGGTAACCTTTGTTTAGCCACATCCAGCATTGCTAAAGAGTAGTCTATCCCCACTAGTTTAGCTTCGGGAAATCTAGCTAAGAGCGATTCCAATAATAAACCAGTGCCACAGCCTAAGTCTAGTATCTGGTTAGGAGAGCTAGAGTGTAACAGGTTAAGGGTTTGGGTAATACTCCCTTCTAGATAACTAGCCCAACGGCGATCGTAGGTTTTGGCTAGACGAGCGTATTCTCTTTGCACAGGTTTTAGGGGTTGTTTGCGCCACATTTTGCTAAAATATTAAACACGATCAGAAGAATCAAATAATACTCATGGAACTAACTTTATTACTCAATTTACCAGAAGCCTACGCGATCTTTGACCCCCTGATTGATGTCTTACCAGTAATCCCTGTGTTTTTCTTAGCCCTTGCTTTTGTATGGCAAGCTGCTGTAGGTTTCAAATAAGTTGATTATACCTTGAGCATTCCTAATTTGAGGATGCTCAATATTTTTTGGGCAAAACCCTTGACAAATATCGGGTGGTTAATGCTAAGATAAGATACGTTGAGGCTTTGGGGTGTAGCCAAGCGGTAAGGCAGCGGGTTTTGGTCCCGCCATTCCTAGGTTCGAATCCTAGCACCCCAGTTAAAAGAGTAAACTGACCTAAAGAGTTGTAAGCTTGATTAAAACTAGCTAGGATAATAGCATAAGCAATTTTAATCAGATTGGTAACTCATGACTCTAACTCTCACTCCCTCTGCTCGTGTTAATTTTCCGACTATCGAACACTTAGCTAATGGATTAACTATCGTAGCAGAGCAAGTGCCTGTAGAAGCGGTAAATATGAACGTTTGGCTTAAGGTTGGTTCAGCTTATGAGTCAGATAGTATTAATGGTATGGCTCATTTTCTCGAACACATGATTTTTAAGGGAACCGATCGACTAGAATCTGGAGAATTTGAACATCAAATCGAAGCTAGAGGAGCAGTTACTAACGCAGCAACTAGTCAAGATTATACCCAATATTATATTACTACCGCTCCTGGAGATTTTGCCGAACTGGCTCCCTTACAGTTAGAGGTTGTGTTTAATGCGGGAATTCCCGACCTCGCTTTTGATAAAGAAAGACTAGTAGTTTTAGAAGAAATTAGACGCTCAGAAGATAATCCCCAACGTCGAACTTTTGCTCGCGCGATGGAAACCTGTTTTAATCATTTACCCTATCGTCGTCCCATTTTAGGTCCTGTGGAGGTAATCGAAGCTTTAACCCCCCAACAAATGCGCGATTTTCACTCCTTTTGGTATCAACCTCAAAATACTACTATAGCAGTTGTGGGTAATCTCCCGGTAGAAGAACTAATTGAGATTGTCAGCTCAGCAGTTGAGCAAACCTATCGAGGAGTGAATAATTCCGAGCAGGATTTTTCCCCTTTATCTTGGTCCAATGAACCAGCTTTTAGTAAGATTGAACGGAGAGAGTACGTAGATTCTAGTGTACAACAAGCGCGATTGGTGATGATGTGGCGCGTACCAGGATTAAGGGATCTAGAAGCAACCTACCCCCTAGATATCATTGCTGCCATTTTAGGACAGGGTAAAGTAGCTCGTCTATTTCGGGATTTACGGGAAGAAAGGGGTTTAGTTACTCAAATCAGCGCTAGTAATTTTACGCAATATCTCCAAGGAGTATTCTATATCAGTGCACGCTTACCTGTGGCTAATTTAGCAGTGGTAGAAGAGGCGATCGCCCAACATCTTGCCAATCTGCACCAAGAATTAATCAGCGAAACGGAAATAGCGCGCATTCGTACCCAAGTGGTCAATAAATTTATCTTTGGTAACGAGAAACCAAGCGATCGCGCTTTGTTGTATGGTTATTATCAATCTCTGTTAGCTTCTGTTGAACCTGCGGTTAACTATCCTAGTCAGATTCAAAGTATTAATCCTGTTGAATTGCAAACCACAGCGCAAAAATATCTCAATCCAGAAGCTTACGGCGTAGTTGTGATTAAACCAGAATAACCCATGTGGAATCAAATTAGCGAACAAATCAGCCAAACCACTGGTAAACCCTTTAGCATCCGCGATCGCCGTTCGGTTAGTGGCGGTTGTATCAACCAGGGTTATCGAATCAGCGGCGAAAATCAAAGTTATTTTGTCAAAATCAACCAAGCTAGTCGTCTACAAATGTTTAAAGCTGAAGCGTTGGGCTTAAAACAAATGCTAGAAACTAAGACTATTAGAGTCCCTCAACCTATATGCTATGGTACTAGTGAAAACCAGAGTTATTTAGTTTTAGAATGGCTAGATTTTGCTCGGGGTGGAGATCCTTACTCTTGGGAAAAGATGGGGAGACAATTAGCTAGTATGCACCAAGTTAAGGGAGTGTCTCAATTTGGTTGGTCAGAGAATAACACCATTGGTTCAACTCCTCAAATCAACACTTGGACTTCTAATTGGGCTGATTTTTTCGCTGAACACCGGATTGGTTATCAATTAAAACTAGCTAGACGTCGGGGTGGGAACTTCCCTGACGCTGAACTAGTCATAGCTAAAGTCAAGGAATTCTTGCAAGATAGACAACCTCAACCCTCTTTAGTACATGGTGATTTATGGTCAGGAAATGCTGCTATTCTGGAATCTGGTGAACCAGTTATTTTAGATCCCGCGATTTATTATGGCGATCGCGAGGTTGACATTGCCATGACCGAGTTATTCGGTGGTTTTCCCGCTGCTTTTTATCGAGGTTATGAACAGGTTTGGTCTTTAGATCCAGATTATCAGAAGCGTAAACCACTGTACAACCTCTACCATATCCTCAATCACTTTAATCTTTTTGGTGGGGGTTATGGTGTTCAAGCTAACAGAATGTTGCTACAAATACTTTAACGGAAGCGTTTTTTCCGACGTGCTACAGCTTTGCGCTTCCGTTTTTCAATTGGTGTTTCGTGGTGACGACGGCGTTTGATATCGGCAAAAATACCAGCTTTAGATACTTGACGTTTGAAGCGTCTGAGTGCAGATTCTATATTCTCATTTTGTCCTACGATAACTTGGGTCATTCATTATCCTCCTGTTGGTATAATTTAATTGATTATCCCAGTTGCTCCTGGGCTTTTTTTGAGTTGTCTAAATTTTAAGAAATAGTTAACCAGGGTAATTATAACATATTTTCCCTAACCAATAATCTACTCAACCAACGATGTTCAATACCTGCATCGAGAAATACTTCTCCAAAAGCAGTAAAACCTAATTTTTCATAAAATCTTATCGCTGTTAATTGCGCACCGAGAAGAATAATGCTCAGATTTTCTTGCTGCTGCAAATCGGCGATCATAAAATTAATTAACTCACTACCATAACCTTGACCTCGGTATGGTTCTAAAATAGCTACCCTCTCAATCTTAGCTTGGTCTGGTTTGACTAAACGTACTCTAGCCGTACCAATAGGTATCTCATTAACATAAACTAGATAGTGGGTAGCTTCTGGGTCTAAACCATCAATTTCTAGGTCTTCTGGGATATTTTGTCCGATAACAAACACTTGATGGCGAATATGGTGACAGATAGCTAAACCCGTGGCATTACCCTGTATTTTCACAATCTCCATAAAAATATTGTACTCTAAACTTAGAATCAGTTAACTAAAATCATGTTCAGCAACAATCTCGGTATTATCATTGGTGGTTTAGCACCTGCTTTTTTATTTGGAGTCTTTGCTATTTTGACTAAAGCAAGTACTCAGTATAACTTAGGATCTAGTTTTTTTATAATCATCGTGGGGATTGCTTGTGTTATTCTCGGTTTAGGTACTATTCCCATTTTTGCTGATAATCTAGGTAAGTTATCTGTGATGGGGATTTTTTTTGCAGGTTTAGGAGGATTAGCTTGGGGTTTGGGAATGCTCCTAGTTAATGTAGCGATCGCTAAATTTAATACTCCTATCTCTCTGTTAGCTCCTATCTACAATATGAATACCCTAGTTTCTATTCTCTTGGGGTTATGGATTTTTGCTGAATGGAAGAGTATTTCTATGCCTAAATTGATGTTAGGTTCTTTTTTAATTACCCTTGGTGGTGTTATTCTTTCTAAAGCTTAGTTTTTCTGTCACTCTGACTGGGTTAAGTTTAGCTTGATAGGTTATAGGGAAAACATCGGACATCCCTAGGGGAGTCTACTACTTTTTCTGTGATTTGATTTTTTTTAAGTACTAGGGATAGGGCTATTTTGTCCCTAATTGTTTACAGTTAGTAAAACAGATTTAACTGGACGTATAATTCTTTCTTGTTGGTCAGAAATTTTACCATAATAAGTCTGATTATCCCAATATAAACTAGTAGAACTCCCTCCATCTAGATTAAGAGCTTTTTTCACACCTAGACTCTGACAAAAATCAGCAAGTTGTGCTAGAGATAAACCCTGTTGGGGTTGTTTTTGGGTAACAATGATCCAGAGGAGATCACCTTCAGGGGTAATGGCGATCGCTGTACGGGAGTTAGGTTGAGCGATACCGAGAACATCTCTAACCAATTTTTCCTCCTGATAAGCGACAAAACCTTCAGCAACAGCGGTTAATTCTGGTAACAGTTGAGGACCTCCCCCTAAAACATCTACCAGGGTACAACCTATAGGAATTGGTTCATTACGGGTGACGATATCGTAACGGGTTTTATTTCCACATTGATAACGTCGGAATTCGCTACGATTGAGGATGAGGGGTAAATAGGGTGTTAAATCAGGATTATTAACCAATCTAGGGTTATCGAGAGGGTTACCGACAGTTTTTCCATTTTGAACTAGATAGGAGGTAGAAAGTTGATTCTCCGGGTCAAAATAACCCCCATTGAGGACAGCGATCGCTCCAGATTGGGTAGCAAATTCAGTCACTGTAGCTAATTGAGGGTTAACGGCGACAGTTACTACCCATCGAGAGCGACTAGGAATCAATAGAGTATGAATAACTGCTGTGGGTAAATTGTAACTTTGATACCGTAAATTCGGTGCTGCAGTAGCAATACTGCTAACTAGTACCAGTATCAATAATAGTAAATAGTGGAGAAAAAATTTGCCCATCAAAATTGGAGAAATTTACTTAAACTCTAGAGCTTGGGCGATCGCCTCTAATTGTTCTTGGTCATAACCCCATTTTGTGAAAAAATCTTGATATTTGCCCGAATTTGTCTTGACAGATTCCTCTAATTGTGCTAATAATTCGCTAATATTAGGTAAATTGAGAAGTTTTATTAGTTGTTGGGTACGCCGAGTAACACGGCGGGAAGATTCAGCTAAATCAGGGTTATGATTACGTAAATGAGTAATCACCATCGCTGAAGACATGGCGAGGTTTTTCACGAGTAAATCACCGACAATCTCAGGAGAGGTGGCTAAAGCGTCAATTACTTCTGGAGAGGGGTTATCTGGTAAAGTACTATCAACGGTTAAATAGGTGACGAAAAAACCCCTAGCACCATTAGGGAATTGTACTAGAGAGGCGATCGCCTTTTGGGTATCAGGGAAGCTGATTTGCTGTGATTCCATGGCTTCGAGGAGAGATTGGGTAAAGGAGATCGCTTCTTCGAAAGTCGCACTATTGCTGATTGTTGGTATATGCATGTTTTCTAATTATTTTCCGTAAATATTTGTACTGTCCCCTGGGGGGTTAAAATCAGACGAATCTGGATGTTGTCCAGATTATTGCCCGTGGTGTTAATTATTTTGACTTGTTTTGGTGGTTTAACTTGATGGAGATAATCTTGAGATACTCTCCCAATGGGAATCATTTGTTCTATTTTGCCCTGAGAATTAAGAATTAAGCGATATTCTAACTTTTCCTTTAATTCTTGGGGAGGTTGCCAACGCTTTTGAAAGTATGTTTGTACTTCTTGGGTTTGTCCAAGGGGTATTGCTGGTGGAGTAGGAGTAGATAAGTTTTCCAAGATAACAGGAGAAGTTTGCCAAGAAATAGGGGGAAGGGGTTGATAATCTACTGTTTTAATTT
>CALGKL010000136.1 GCA_937930495.1 uncultured Gloeocapsa sp. | reverse complement strand
GGTGTTAACTTTGACTTGCAGTTGATCTAAAAATTGGTGTAAGCCATTTTGGATAACATCTGTCATAGTTATATAACCCAATTCCGAACAGAGACGACCGAGGGTTCTTTCCGCACCATTATGCCAAGTTCCTACAGGAGTATTAGTGATTTTGTGGAGAGATTGTTGCGTTTGATGCAGACAGAAATAAATAGAACGGGGAAACTCATCATTTAAGATCAAGAACTCAGCCACACTATTGGGAGTGATCCGATGTTGACTTTTACGGTACATTTCGTAACCACTAGCGGATTTTAACAAAGCAATCCACTGAATTTGGTCTAGAGGTGTACCTACCCATTCCACCGAAGGTAACAAATAAAAGTATTTAACATCTAGAATCCTAGCGGTTTTATCAGCGCGTTCAATTAACCTCCCCATTTGTCCAAAATGCCAAGCCTCATTGTGACTCATAGTCGCATCCATAACCCCAGCAAAGCGGTGACTAGCTAATTTCACTTCTGTAAAGAAATCAATTAGGTTAATTTCAATCGAAGCTTTCGCACTATCGTTAACCAAATGATAGAAATCATTTACCTCTTGCCACATCTCCGAAGAAATAATCTCTCGAATGGAACGAGCGTTTTCCCTAGCACGATTGAGACAAGAGAGAATAGAGTTAGGATATTCTGAATCAAAAGTCAGAAATTTAATAACGTTTTCTGACGTACTTTGACCATAACTGCTTTGGAATTGGTACATATCACCGGTAGTAGTTACCAAAGGTTCCCACTGTTGTTGGATTCCCGCGGGTAAATCGAGCATCAAATTGAAATTGACATCGATAAAACGAGCCACATTTTCAGCCCTTTCGATGTAACGGTTTAGCCAATAGATAGAATCTGCTACTCTACTTAACATGGTTTTTTCTAATTATTGATTCACGATCCAAGTATCCTTACTCCCACCACCCTGGGAAGAATTAACCACCAGAGAGCCTTTGGTCAAAGCTACACGAGTTAAACCACCGGGATGGACATAAATATTATCCCCACGGTGAAGGATATAGGGACGTAAATCTACGTGACGACCTTCGATAGTTATTGTTTCTTGATTAGTAACTAAGGTTGGTACTCTTGATAGACTCAGGGTAGGTTGAGCGATATAATTACGCGGGTTAGCGATGATTTTTTGAGCGAATTCTTCTCTCTCTGTGGGAGTAGCTGTTTTACCCATGAGCATACCGTAACCTCCTGCTTCGTTAGCCGATTTGACCACTAATTCATCTAGGTGAGAGAGGACATATTCTCGGTCTTGCTCTCGCCAACATAAATAAGTAGGTACATTGGGGATAATTTGCTCTTCACCGAGATAATAGCGAATCATTTCCGGGACATAAGTATAGACTACCTTATCATCAGCTACTCCCGTCCCCGGTGCGTTAGCTAAAGCCACTCGTCCTTGTCTATAGACCTCCATTAATCCAGGAACTCCCAACAGAGAATCAGGACGAAATACCAGAGGATCTAAAAAGACATCATCCACACGACGATAGATCACATCCACTCTGCGTAATCCTTTTGTGGTGCGCATCTGGAGATAACCATCTACCACCACTAAATCTCTCCCCTCCACTAACTCTGCTCCCATT
Organism: uncultured Gloeocapsa sp.; assembly: GCA_937930495.1. Taxonomy (GTDB): domain Bacteria; phylum Cyanobacteriota; class Cyanobacteriia; order Cyanobacteriales; family Gloeocapsaceae; genus Gloeocapsa. The sequence continues at coordinate 6,762 of CALGKL010000136.1, read as the reverse complement.
TGTTGGGCTAAAAAAGAATGCTCAAAATAAGCTGAGTTATAAATACCAGGCGTCATCACCACTACCGTTGGATTGGGTAATTGGGGGGGAGCTAAATCTAAGAGTGTGTCTAGGAGATGACTAGGGTAGTCGTCGATAGGTTTAATCGCTAGGGTTTGAAAAATAGAGGTAAAGGTACTCTTCATCACCCGTCGGTTTTCCAAAACATAGGATATACCCGAAGGAACCCGCAAATTATCCTCTAACACGTACCATTGACCATCGTTGTGGCGAATCAAGTCTGTTCCGGTAATTTGACACCAAACCCCTTTAGGTGGTTTAATACCCTCACAAGCTTTGAGATAACTAGTAGCTGAGTAGATGATTTCACCAGGGATGATGCCATCGGCGATAATCCTCTTTTCCCCATAAATATCCTGGAGAAAGAGATTAAGGGCTTGTATTCTTTGTTTCAATCCCCTTTCTAACCATTCCCACTCTGAAGCTCGGATAATCCTGGGGATAATGTCAAAGGGAAAAACTCTCTCAATTCCTTGGGTATCGCTATAAACGTTGAACGTAACCCCGAGACTATACAGCGCTCTTTGGGCTGTTTCCCGATTTTGATAAAGTTGTTCTAAAGGGAGTCGATTTAGCCATTCAATTAGAGAGGCAGCATGAGGTCTAGGTTTTCCAGGACTGAGAAACAGTTCGTCGTAAAAATCTTCTGGGTCATAATTGGCGAGGGACAATGTTAATTCTCCTACAATTTAATTTAATTATCTTATATTGTGATTTATTCTGATGGAACATTTTTTCTTAGATGGCATAGAAAATTTAGAAGCCGCTTTATTTTGGCTAGTTACATTTATGAAATTAGTTCTCGAGGCGATCGCCGTTTTTTGCGTTTTTTTGGGTTTAATAAAAACCCTCAAAACCGCTTGGCAATTTCGCTCTCGTTATTGGGGAGACATTTCTCTAACCCAATTACGCATCTGTTTTGGAATTTGGCTAGCCTTGGGTTTAGAATTTCAGTTAGGCTCTGATATTTTAGCCACAACCATTGCCCCTACTTTAGATAGTTTAACTAAATTAGCCATGATCGCCGTTATTAGAACTTTTTTGAACTATTTTCTCAATCAGGAATTAGAAAAACAGTTAGAGATGAACAAAAACCGCTAGAATTAAAAGTGACTGAATGGAGTTGCTCTGATGTCTTTATCTTTACCTTTAGAACAAATTCGCTACAACGAACAAGGATTAGTTCCGGCGATCGCTCAAGACTATCTCGATGGCACGATCCTCATGTTAGCTTGGATGAATGACGCTTCCCTAGCTAAAACCCTGGAAACAGGAGAAGCTTGGTACTGGAGTCGTTCCCGTCAAGAATTATGGCATAAAGGTGCTACCTCAGGACATCTACAAAAAGTTCAACAGATACGTTATGACTGTGATAGTGATGCTATCCTATTAACCATAGAACAAGTAGGCGATATCGCCTGTCATACAGGGGAGAGAAGCTGTTTCCATCGGTTAGACGAGGGAAAATCCTCACCTCCAGGGGATATTCTCTCGGAATTGTTTAAGGTAATCTGCGACCGCCGGGAGCACCCGCAGGAAAACTCCTATACCTGTAAACTCCTGGCAAAAGGAGACAATTCCATTCTGAAAAAAATTGGGGAAGAATCAGCCGAAGTAGTTATGGCTTGTAAAGACAATCAACGTGAGGCGATCGCTTCGGAAGTAGCAGATTTATTTTATCATACTCTAGTAGCTTTAGCTCATCACCACGTAGATTTACGAGAAGTATATAAAAAGTTACACGAACGCCGTAAATAGATTATGTCTCATCCACTCTATATAGCCTTTATTTGGCATCAACACCAACCCTTATATAAAAATAATGAGGGTAAATATCTCCTACCCTGGGTAAGATTACACGGAACCAAAGATTATCTAGACTTAGCCCTATTATTATCCAGATATCCGAAATTACACCAAACCATCAATCTAGTCCCCTCCCTAATTTTACAATTAGAAGACTACATCGCCGGGACCGCTTTTGACCCGTATCTAGAATTAACTCTCCAACCAGAAGAAAACCTAAATTTAGCCCAAAAAAAATATATCATCGAACATTTCTTTGACGCTAATCACCACACCCTAATCGATCCCCATCCTCGTTATCGGGAGTTATACCAGCAAAAACAAAATCAGGGTGTACAATGGTGTCAAGAAAACTGGACCAAACAAGAATACGCCGATTTATTAGCTTGGCATAATCTAGCCTGGATTGACCCCCTCTTTTGGGATGACCCGGAAATCGAACAATGGTTAAAACAGGGGAAAAACTTTAGTCTGAGCGATCGCCAACGAATTATCTCCAAACAACGACAAATCCTCAGTCGAATCATCCCCCAACACAAGGAAATGCAAGAGAAAGGACAACTAGAAGTAACCACTTCCCCCTATACCCATCCCATTCTACCTCTATTAGCCGATACCAATTCCGCAAGAGTAGCCGTAGCCGACCTGACTCTACCAGAGAAACGGTTTCAATGGTCGGAAGATATCCCCCGCCATCTGCGTAAAGCCAAACAGATGTATCTAGAGCGATTTGGTCAAACCCCCAAAGGATTATGGCCCTCGGAACAATCCGTAAGTCCAGCCATATTAGCCCCTATAGCCAAAGAAGGATTTCAGTGGATTTGTTCCGATGAAGCAGTCTTGGGCTGGAGCCTGCAACACTTTTTCCATCGGGACGAAACGGGAAACGTTTACCAACCAGAATTACTCTATCAACCCTATCGTCTCATTACCCCCTACGGAGACCTAAGCATCGTTTTTAGAGATCACCGTCTCTCGGATTTGATTGGGTTTAGCTATGGGGGAATGGAGGTTAATCACGCAGTGAGCGATTTAATCGGACATCTAGAGGCGATCGCCCGGAGATTTCAACAAAAAGGATTAGAAGACCAACCCTGGTTAGTAACCATCGCTCTAGATGGAGAGAATTGTTGGGAATTCTATCAACAGGATGGTTTACCCTTTTTAAGTACTCTCTATGAACGTCTCAGTCAAAAAGATAATCTGCAACTAGTCACCGTCTCAGAATTTTTGACTAAATTTCCCCCGAAAACCCTGATTCCTTCTGACCAATTACACAGTGGTTCTTGGGTGGACGGTAGTTTTACTACCTGGATTGGCGATCCCGTCAAAAACAAAGCCTGGGATTTACTGACACAAGCCAGAGAACTTCTAGCCAAACACCCCGAAGCCACAGAAGAAAATAACCCAGAAGTTTGGGAATCCCTATACGCCGCCGAAGGCTCGGACTGGTTTTGGTGGTTTGGGGAAGGACATTCCTCTAATCAAGATGCCATCTTTGACCAATTATTCCGAGAACATCTCAAAGGGATTTATCATTCTCTCAATGAAAAAATACCCCCCTATCTCTCCCAACCCGTAGATACTAACCATCAGCAGCGGGATCACCTTCCCCAAAGCTTCATCCATCCAGTGATTGATGGCTATGGCGATGAACAGGATTGGGATAAAGCCGGACGTCTAGAAATAGGTGGAGCTAGGGGCACCATGCACCAAAGTAGTGTCATTCAACATCTATATTATGGATGGGATCACCTAAATTTTTACCTACGTTTAGACTTCAAACGAGGCAGCGATTTAAGCAAAGATTTAGCCAAGGAGTTACATCTACTCTGGTATTACCCTGGCATACCCAAAAACGGTAGCCCGATACCTTTAACCGGTGTCCCCAATCAATCTCCCTTAAATTATCTCTATCATCATCACCTCGGTATAGACTTACAGAGTCAATCCCTATGGTTAGAAGAAGCAGGACCTAATCATTCCTGGTCTCCCCGTTTTACCCGTAGTTATCTAGTCATCGCTCGCTGTTTAGAATTGGCTGTCCCCTGGTCAGATATCCATGTTCAACCAGACTACAATCTAGAACTAGTCATGGTTTTAGCCAATCATGGTCATTTTGATAGTTACCTACCCGAAAATCAATTAGTCAAATTTACCGTACCTTAATTGCCTGAGGCTCTCTGGCTCAATTCCGTTTCCGATAACGTGTTTCTTGGACAGCATTACCGATTCCTTGGACAAACCCTCTACCAATTAAGCCGATCGCCTTGCCAATAACCTCTGTAAGTAAATAAACTACAAGTTTCCCCAGCCAGTCGATCAAAGCCGCTATCCCAGGGGCGATCGCATCTCTAGCTTCGATGATAATAGTTACCCACCAGCGGAAACCTTTCAACTGTTTTAATTCCTTTTTGCGACAAGCTTTAATAAAGGTTTTAAGGATACCACCTTGGGCGAAATAATAGACTTTATATCGATCCTCAAAGATATTTTGAGGTTCTTCTAGATATTTTTCCCGACGATATTTCCAGGACAAACGATTACGAAATTTAGCGATATCTCTCGAAGAAATTATACCATCTTGATAGATATCTGGTTGAATAATTTCCTCATCCAGGAAATTATTTAAAATAGTTAACATCACCCCATTAGCTATTTCAATAATCAAATTATGCCATAATAACTCAAACCTTTCCCGAACTTTTTCCGGTTCGATTTCTTCTGAGATTAAATCTTGAATAACTTCAACTTTAAAAGGAATTTTATCTAATAAATCTTCTTTAATAAAAACTGATTCTTTTAATAAAACATCCAATAATTGAATTTTTTCGGTCAAGACATTAGGATAATGTGTAGTAATAAACTCAAAACTACAAACTTGCCACAAATCCTTAATAATCAAATCAATATTATTTAATAAATCCTCCTCACTAGCCCTAGTAAACCTGAGCTTGTCAACAGTTTTAAGAACTTGATTATAAACCAGATAGAGTAATTCCTTTTTAGATTTAGTGCGGAGAATATCGATTTCTAAAGGACTTTTCGTGAGATTATTTACTCCCGACTGAATTTGGGTGAGAGTTTTGGTATAGATATCATTCCTCTTGATTTCTGTTTCCCGAGATAGCAATAAAGAAGTTGGGTTATTGCTGACAATTGCCGAAGTTGAATCAGTAACGAGATTAGATGCAGAATTCCGAGGTGGTTCAATAACCACATACTCCACTGGCAACAACTGATTAACCAACCAACGAGCCAATAATAACTCACGACGACGTCCTTGCCAAAACAACCAATCTAATAAAGGTAGATTAGAATTACCCAAAGATTGATTAACTTTCTTCAGATTATGATCAATTTGTGCCAAACCAACTCGACGTTGAACTTGTAACCATTTCTGAGATTTTGACCGAGGAGTAACCGTTTGAATATTTTGGGAAACTTGCCAATACTCATCACCATCAGCTACCGTTGTCCAACCCCTTACCAAACTACTTAGAGGAGTTCCTTTAACACAATAACCCCTCACCCCAAGATTATAAGCAGTAACTAATAAATCTGGATTAGTTTGAGAAGTCAATAAGAAAATAGGTAGATTAGGATATTGACGACGAACTTGTTGACAAAATTGGAGACCAGAGATTTGCGCCGGATCTTCCAAACGTAAATTTAACTCAAGGACAACTAAATCCGGTAGATTGGCAGCGATAATATTTAAAGCAGAGGCAGCGGTAGTAACATGAGCAGAGATAACAATATCTGTATAACCCCCCTCTTGTAAAGCTGTTTGTAAACCAAGCGCAAAAATAGGATCATCATCCACTAAGAGTATTTGTAACCGTTGGCTATTTGTCATGGTCTGGCTTTGCTACTTAAATAGTAAACCAAGGCTACAAACCTTGGTCAACGTTTTTCTTGATTTTAGAGCAACTTAGCGGCTGTGGCGACACCAGCACCAGGATTTACCCCATCATAACCCAAACTTTGTAGCGTTCCCTCTAAAGCAGCCATAACCGTGAGTAAATCTCTAGGACAGATAAAGCCCAGATGACCGATACGGAAGATTTTCCCTTTCAGATGGTCTTGTCCACCAGCCAGGGCGATATCATAGCGTTTTTTCATAGTACTACGGATCGCCTCAGCATCCACTCCCGTGGGCATAACCGCGGTGACAGCGGTACTAGCCGCGTTATCAGGAGCCAATAGAGGTAATCCCAAAGCCTTGATTCCCGCGCGGGTAGCCTGGGTAATACGTTGATGACGGGCGAAGATATTCTCTAACCCTTCACGTTCCATCATTGCTAAAGCCGCCTCTAAAGCAAAAATGAGGTTAACTGGTGGGGTAAAAGGAGAAGAATTTTTGTCCGTTGCCTTGCGATAGGCGCCCAAATCGAAGTAAAAACGGGGTAAATCAGCGGTTTCGTAGGCTTTCCAAGCTTTGGGACTGACAGCGACAAATGCCATACCTGGAGGAATCATGTAGCCTTTTTGTGAACCAGAGCCTACTACGTCTAAACCCCATTCATCGATAGGGATATTAAAAGCCCCTAAACTAGTGACCGCATCCACGATAATCAAAGCTTCGCCGTGGTTTTTAACGTGTTTATTGATGGTTTCTAAATCATTGAGAACACCCGTAGAAGTTTCCGAGTGAGTGATAATCACCGCCTTAATTTTTTTCTCGGTATCGGCTTCGAGGTGGGCGCGAAAATCTTCAGGATCTAGGGGTTTTCCCCATTCAGCGGTAATTTCGGTCACGTCTAAGCCGAAAGCCTTACTAACCAAACCCCATCTCTCCCCAAACTTACCGTTATTGCCTACTAAAACGCGATCGCCCTTACTCAAGAAATTAATGATCCCCGCTTCCATTGCCCCTGTCCCCGAGGCGGTTAA
>CALGKL010000135.1 GCA_937930495.1 uncultured Gloeocapsa sp. | reverse complement strand
GCAAAGAAGAAAAAGCGAAGGAATGTGGCTACTATACCCTCACTAAAAATAACGTCGAAAGAGTTAACATGATGAAGTTTCTCAATGCTTTGATTGATGCAGAGGGTATTGAGTTAGATAGCACTTCAGACGGTAAAGGACGTGGAGGAAGATCAGCCAATTTTCGGATTAGTGTCCAGTCTAACGGTAATCTCCTCATCGGTTCAGCTTATACTAAAAAAATGGGATTACGACCAGGAGATGAATTTGAGATTAGCTTGGGAAGAAAACACATTCATCTCAAACAGATTGACGCAGACGAGGAAGATTTATGCGTAGATGAGGCTTCGTGAGGAAATTATTCCCAATCCGAAAATAGCCTTAAATAAAGCTCCGTAATTTAAACGGAGCATTTTGTTAGAGATCAACGATTTTTTCTAATCAACAACCAATTATCTACTTTAGCAACCAATTTAGCATCAGTTAAAGGCAGTTTTTTTCTAGTATCCTCATCGATTAGGAGATAGATAGCATCAGAATCAGACCAAAGTTGAGTTAATTGCGAAACTTCTCTGGGTATAATCCGATGATTGCTATAGAAATTGAGAGAAGGTCTCTCATAGGGAAAAGAAGTATAAATAGATGCAGATTCCGGGACTTTAGCTTGTACAATCATTTGGGCTATAGGTTTAACAGGATAAGCTTCATTAAGCTCCCAATTCCATAAAGAAGAGTTAACAAATAGCAATAAAGAAATATACATTCCCCAAAACAACATAGAAATAAATGTTCGTTGTCTCCTAATCAGGAAAACAGCAACAGTACCCATCGTTAAAGCGATCGCTAGACAAATAATAGCCAAAAACCGTTGTTCAGGATGACTAGTAAAAAAGGCAAAGTAAATAGCACCAAAACTAGCAACGAAAGCGATAAAACTGAATAAAACCTTCCAAATCAAAGAGTAATTAGAAAAATCAGGTAAATTATATAGTTGATCCAACTTAACACCAGCAGCCAAAGCCAAAGCAGGATAAATAGGGAGAATGTACCAAGGAAGCTTAGTCACCATCAAAGAAACGACAATAAAATAGCAAAAACTCCAAACCAAAATTAACTTAGCCCAACCCCAATTGCGATTTTGCCAACTCAAACGCAATCCCGCCAGAAAAAAGAACAAATAAGGCCAAGAATACTTCAATAATTCCCCGAAATAATACCAAAAAGGACCACTATTACCCTCCTTATCCGAATAAATTCGTGACAAAAATTGTGACTGTAAATTTTCTTGGGCAAAAATAGCGCCATAAAATTGAAATTGCGCCACATACCAAGCTAAAGCAGGTAAACTCCCCAGAAACAAACCAATCCAAAGATAAAAAGAAGACAAAACCCTTGGGGTATCCCAGAGTAAAAAGAGCATAGCGATCGCCCCTAAAAGTACAGCGAGCATCCCCTTAGTCAACAAAATCAACCCCAAAGAGAAACCAACCCCCAAAGTCCAGCGTAAATCCCGACGAGAGCGTAAAACAGTCCAAAAGAGTAAAATTTCCAAAAACAGAATCGTCCCATCCAACATAGCCAGACGTCCATGACGCACCACAGGGAGTAAAGTTAAATAAACCAAAGCCGAAAAAAGAGCAGGGCGACGATAGGGGAAAATCTCTCTACCTAAAAAATACAATAGAGGTACAGAGAAAGCCGTTAACAAAGCACCAGGTAAACGACTCATAGACTCATTAACTCCGCCCAAAGAATAGAAAAGAGCAATGAGATTGTGTAACAAAGGAGGTTTGTTAAAATAAAACTCACCCCAAAAAGTAGGAAAAACCCAACGATAAGAATCAGGGGGAGCTTGATAAATTTCCTTAGCCACTTGTGCGACTATACCCTCATCCCAATCCCGTAAAGGTAAAGAATCCAGATTGACTAAGAATAATAGCCCAGCAGCGAGAAACAAACCAGAAAAAAACAGAAAATCCAACCAAAATTCCTCCCGCATAATTTTACGAGAAGGATAAGAAGCAAAAGTTTGACGACTCATTGATTTATCATCTTGTGATAATTTACTCTCTGTTTCTATTGTCTCAAAATTTAATCAGTAAAATAGGGAAAATGCTAAGATGAGTGAAAAAACTCAAAGCCGAGACCTGTAACCTAACACCAATAAACTTATGGAAGGATCATTTCAACTCACCCTACAAATCGTTGTTGCCGTTTTTACAGGGATTAGTGCTCAAGTTTTAGCTGAATATCTCAAAATACCTAGTATCGTTTTTCTCTTGTTACTAGGTATCTTCCTCGGTAGAGACGCACTCAACATCTTACACCCCTCAGAATTAGGTATCGGTTTAGAAGTGCTAGTAGCCCTTTCCGTAGCCATTATACTCTTTGAAGGGGGACTTAGTTTAGATTTAAGAGATTTAGGGAGAGTTTCCGGAAGTTTACGCAACCTAGTTACCATTGGTACATTGATTACCTTTATTGGTGGTGGTATGGCGGCACATTGGTTAGGAGAATTTCCCTGGTCGATCGCCTTTCTCTTTGCCTCCCTAGTAGTAGTTACAGGACCTACAGTAGTAGGACCACTGTTAAAACAGGTATCAGTAGATCGCCAAGTAGCTACCCTATTAGAAGGAGAAGGAGTCTTAATCGATCCAGTTGGTGCAATCCTAGCTGTTGTCGTTTTAGACACAATCATCGATAGTAACGCCGTTCCCCTCGAAATCATCACCGGTTTGATTTTACGTCTAGGTATTGGTGCAGGGATTGGGGGTGCTTGTGGTTGGTTAATGGCGTTAATCATTAAACGAGCTAACTTTATCTCAGAAGATTTGAAAAATTTATTAGTCTTAGCAGGAGTTTGGGGAATATTTTGTCTAGCCCAAACCATCCGTAGCGAATCGGGGTTAATGGCTACAGTCATAGCAGGAATTGTCCTCAAAGCTTCCTCACTTCACGAAGAAAGACTAATTAAACGCTTCAAAGGTCAACTCACGATTTTATGCGTTTCGGTATTATTTATTCTTTTGGCTGCTGATTTATCCATCGCTAGTGTTTTTGCCCTAGGTTGGGGTAGTGTCTTAACGGTTTTGACTTTAATGTTGATCATCAGACCCATCAGCGTCGCCGTCTGTACCTGGAATAGTGATTTAAACTGGCGACAAAAATTATTTATCGCTTGGGTTGCTCCTAGAGGGATTGTGTCGGCTTCAGTAGCCTCATTATTTGCTATTTTATTAACCAACAGCGGGGTTAGTGGAGGAGAAGCGATTAAAGCTTTAGTCTTTTTGACGATTTTGATGACTGTATTTATTCAAGGATTAACAGCTCGTTGGTTAGCCAAAGGTTTAGGCGTAACTTCCTCAAAAGCAACAGGCGCGGTGATTATTGGCTGTAACTCCTTGGGAAGATTATTAGGACGTCTATTTCAAGAACAAGGAGAATCAGTAGTCTTAATTGATACCAATCCCGA
>CALGKL010000134.1 GCA_937930495.1 uncultured Gloeocapsa sp. | reverse complement strand
ACGTCTTTGTAACACAGAGTTGACGGAAACAGAGTTACAAATAGCTAAAAATAAACTCCTCGGACAATACGCTTTAGGTAAACAAGCCAATGGGGAAATTGCCCAAATTTACGGTTGGTACGAAACCCTAGGACTCGGGATCTCCTTTGACCTAGATTTCCAAGAACATATTAAAGCAGTAACCCCCGCCGAAATGCAAAAAGTCGCCCAAACATATTTTATTGAACCTTATATCTCTTTAGTAGGACCAGTTGAATGAGTAGGTTTGGCTAAAAGCCACATCTTTTCCTCTTGGGCTTTCCTCGCGTCAAAGTTCATAGACCCAACTTTTGATAAAATGGTGATAGAGTAGAGAGCTTAGTTCATAGTTATACAGCATTCAACCAAAAAATGGAACCATCTCAACAGTCAACTGTAATTATTACCGGGGCCTCATCTGGAGTAGGTTTATATACAGCTAAAGCCCTAGCAGCAACCGGTAAATGGCACGTCGTTATGGCTTGTCGCAACTTTCTCAAAACCGAATTAGCCGCTAAAAAAGTAGGTATCCCCAAAGAAAGTTATACCATTCTCCATTTAGATTTAGCCTGCTTTGATAGCGTTAGACAATTTGTCCAAAATTTTCGCGCCTTGGGAAGAAGTCTAGATGCTTTAGTTTGTAATGCGGCTATCTATATGCCACTGTTAAAGCAACCCTTGCGCAACCCTGATGGTTATGAGTTAACCGTTGCTACTAACCATTTAGGTCATTTTCTCCTGTGTAATCTGTTGCTAGAAGACCTGCAAAAATCTACCCAGGGACAACCAAGATTGGTTATTCTCGGCACAGTAACCCATAACCCCGATGAATTAGGCGGAAAAATTCCCCCACGTCCGGATTTAGGTGAATTACAGGGATTAGCTGAAGGTTTCCTCGAACCACACAGCATGATTGACGGGAAAAAATTTGAACCCGTTAAAGCTTATAAAGATAGCAAAGTATGTAATATACTAACCATGTTGGAATTACATAGACGTTATCACGAGCAAACAGGTATAGTCTTTAGCTCCCTCTATCCCGGTTGTGTAGCGACCACCGCTCTATTCCGAGATCATTATCCTTTGTTTCAATTTTTATTCCCGAAATTCCAAAAATATATCACAGGAGGCTTTGTCTCTGAAGAATTAGCCGGACAAAGAGTAGCTGATGTGGTCAGCGATCCTAAATACAGTGAATCAGGAGTATATTGGAGTTGGGGAAATAGACAGAAAAAAGGTCGAGAGTCATTCATGCAAAAAGTATCCCCTGAAGCTAGTGATACAGCTAAAGCTGAACGTCTCTGGGACCTAAGTGCCAAATTAGTAGGACTCGCCTAGATAGCCAAAATTTTGTCAGAAGCGATACCCGTTAAGGTCAAGAACCTACACTATACTGAGTGTAGGTATTTTACCATGATTAAATAGCTACAGGAGTAATTAAATCCCGTGAATCAGGATAATAACGATTGTAAACCTCAGATTAAAACAGAAGACGATCGCACAGGGATGAGTCTGGAAACTCTCACTCGTGCTTTTGCTGATAACCTATTTTATCTGCAATGTACCGATAAAAGCTCAGCTTCAGCCTATGACTATTACATGGCTTTAGCTTATACCGTCAGAGATAGACTGTTACATCGCTTTATCAAAACTATTCGCACTTATCAACAGGAAAACGTTAAAATCGTCTCCTACCTATCAGCAGAATTCCTCATGGGAAGACACCTGGGCAATAATCTGGTCAATCTAGGTATATACGATCAAATGAAAAAAGTAATCTCTGACTCCCAACTCAGTTTCGAGTTAGAAGATTTACTCGAACAAGGACCAGATCCAGGTCTAGGTAATGGAGGTTTAGGACGTTTAGCAGCTTGTTTCCTCGACTCTTTAGCTAGTCTAGAATATCCCGCCATCGGTTATGGGATTCGTTATGAATTTGGCATCTTTCACCAAAATATCATTAACGGTTATCAGGTAGAAGTACCCGATAACTGGTTGAGATTTGGTAACCCCTGGGAAATCCCTAGACCAGATGAAGCTGTGGAAATTCAACTCGGAGGATATACCGAAACCTCTCACAATGAACAAGGACAAGAAAGGGTAACCTGGATTTCAGAACGCACCATCATCGCTATCCCCCACGATACCCCCGTACCAGGATATAAAACTAATACCGTTAATCCCTTACGTCTGTGGAAAGCAGAAGCCTCAGAAGTATTTAACTTTGAAGCTTTTAGCGCGGGAAATTATGACCAAGCGGTAGCTGAAAAAATGAACGCCGAAACCATCTCTAAGGTACTCTATCCTAATGATAATACCCCCGCCGGTAGAGAACTGCGTCTGGCTCAGCAGTACTTCTTTGTCTCTGCTTCCCTCCAAGATATGATTCGCTTCCATCTGCGCAAAAATCCTAACTTGGATAATTTCTCAGAAAAATTCGCTATTCAACTCAATGATACCCATCCAGCGATCGCCATCGCCGAAATGATGCGATTGTTAGTAGATAAATACGATTACGATTGGGATAAGGCTTGGTCTATCACCCAAAAAACCTTTGCCTATACCAATCATACCTTGATGCCAGAAGCCTTAGAACGTTGGTCTGTAAGTCTATTTCAAAAACTCTTACCCCGACATCTAGAAATTATCTACAAAATTAACCACTTCTTCCTCATAGATGTAAAAACCTGGTTTCCCGATGAAGAAGAATTAATCCCCCGACTATCTCTCATCGAAGAAGGAGCCGAAAAAAAAGTGCGGATGGCTCATTTAGCCTGTGTGGGTAGTCACTCCATTAACGGCGTAGCCGCACTACATACAGAATTGCTTAAGAAGGATACCCTCAAAGATTTCGCCAAAATCTGGTCCAACAAATTCTACAACAAAACCAATGGGGTAACTCCTCGTCGTTGGATCCTACTCTCTAATCCTTTGTTAGCTGAATTATTCACCGAGAAAGTAGGTGAAGGTTGGCTCAAAAATCTGGATAAAGTTCGCGAAATTGAACAATATGTGGATGACGCCGATTTTCGCGAGCGCTGGTATCAAATTAAATTAGAAAACAAACGTCGTTTAGCTGCTTATATCCTCAAACATACTGACATCGAAGTTAATGTTAACTCTATGTTTGATGTTCAAGTTAAACGGATTCATGAATATAAGCGCCAACATCTAGCCGTACTGCATATCATCACTCTGTATAATCGCATCAAACAAAACCCTAATCTAGATATAGTACCTCGTACCTTTATCTTTGGAGGTAAAGCAGCACCGGGTTACTTTATGGCGAAGTTGATTATTAAATTGATTAACTCGGTCGCTGATGTGGTCAATAAGGATCCCGATGTTAGAGGACGTCTCAAAGTAGTTTTTCTCCCCAATTTTAACGTCTCTATGGCCGAGCGCATTTATCTGGCTGCCGAATTATCCGAACAAATTTCTACCGCAGGGAAAGAAGCTTCTGGTACCGGTAATATGAAATTCGCCATGAATGGCTCCTTAACCATTGGAACTCTTGATGGTGCTAATATCGAAATCCGTCAAGAGGTACACCCAGAAAACTTCTTCTTATTCGGTTTAACCGCTGAAGAAGTATATGCTCTCAAAAGTCAAGGATATAAACCGATTAAATACTATCACAGCAACTCTGAACTGAAACAGGTCATCGATCGCATCGCTAGTGGTGATTTCTCCCAAGGCGATCGCCGGTTATTTGAGCCAATCATTAACTCTTTATTAAATGAAGACCAATGGATGTTGTTGGCTGACTATCAATCTTATCTGGATTGTCAGGATCAGGTGAGCAAAATCTATCAAGACAGGGAAAAATGGACACGTATGTCTATCCTTAATAGCGCGCGTATGGGCAAGTTCTCCTCTGATCGTACTATTAATGAATACTGTCAAGAAATCTGGAAAGTTCAACCGATAAACATTACTATACCTGAATACGATCAACAGCGTAGCGGTTTAGTCTAATTTCTTTTTTCCCTCGCTATTTCTTGGCGGGGGATAATTTTCGTTAAGTCCATGAGTTTAAAAGCAGTTTTATTTGATTTTAATAATCTGATTATTGACGATGAAATTATTCGGCAAAAAGCCCTAGCAGAGACTCTCTTGACTGAAAACCTTCTCTGTGAATCCTCAGATTATCGTCGCTTTTGTCTCGGGAGAAGTCCTCGTGATGGTTTAAATCAATTACTCACCGAGCGTGGGAGGATAGTCTCAGATATTTATTTAACTAAATTAGTTCAACGTCAAAGTCAAATTTATTTAAACTATTTAAATCAAACCGAGAATTTAGCCACCGATCCTCATTTCCTTGATTTTCTCAAACTATTACAGAGTAAAAAACTCCGTACAAGTATCGTCACCGGTGCTTTAGCTCCTGAAATTGATTTAGTCTTATCTAAAATTGGACTTGGTGACCAGATTGACCTCATTATTTCTGGGGAACTTGTGCAAAAATCTAAACCAGATAGTGAAAGTCATTTATTGGCTTGTCAACAATTGGGTTTAACCCCTGAGCATTGTCTCGCTATCGAAACTACCTTTCTCGGGATTACCGCTGCTAAAAAAGCCCACATCCCCGTAGTCGGTTTAACCAATCTCTATCCTATGCATATTCTGCAACGACGTGCTAATTGGGTTGTGGACAATCTTTCTGACTTGGAATTAGAACGGATTATGCTAAAATATTAGTTAACCAGGGGAATTAGCTCAGTTGGTAGAGCGCTGCGATCGCACCGCAGAGGTCAGGGATTCGAGTTCCCTATTCTCCATAGGGTTTAATTACTACCCCAAACCCCATGTGGATCACCCCCGGAGCAAGTCTTATCTAAACCCTGAAATATCAAAAGCGGGTAACGCGATTCGAACGCGCGACATCCACCTTGGCAAGGTGGCGCTCTACCGCTGAGCTATACCCGCAATTTAAATAACTATCTCAGTATAACTTGAAAAAATTTTTTTTGTCAAGGGTTTTTGTCCAAATTTTTAATAGTTTCTGCGGTTAAGAGATTATTGCCGGGATAGGTATTATCTGAGCAACTATTGAGTTTACGCATTAAACTAGCCATTTCCAGAGCATTGAGAGCATAATGCCAACCGTGATTACTTTTGATTCCGGCTCTTTCTAAAGCCTGTTGAAGGGTATCGGTGGTTAAAATGCCAAAAATAACGGGTACGCCACTTTGAAAACTAGCCGCGGCGATCCCTTTAGCCGCTTCACTAGCAACGTAATCAAAATGGGGGGTTTGTCCCTTGATAATTGCTCCTAAACAGATAATAGCGTCATAACGACGGGAAAAAGCCAACTGACGGGCTACCACCGAGACTTCGAAACTACCAGGAACCCAGATATAATCGACTTGGTTACTTTCAGGGCTAACATCAATCCCGTGTCGTTTCAGACAATCCTGACATCCCGATAAGAGTTTTTCGCTGACTAAATCATTGAAACGAGCGATAATAATGGCGAAGCGAAACAAAGATGAATCTTGAGCAAAAGTTCCCTCAAAAACAGTCATAGTTAATCAAGTAGTAAAAGAATATAGTATCTCTTCCCAAGATAACCAGGAAGAAATACCGCCAAAGCCAAAAAGTTAAATCACAAAGAAGTTTAAAATAGCCACTAAAATGACTAAAACTAGCCAAATACCAGAGCCAACAAAGAGTAAAGGTTTAGCTTGAGACCAATATTGGGGGGTAGCATAAGCTACAGGAACACCAATAACCATCACAAAAGAGAATAATACTAAAACAGCAAGGGTAATTTGAAATAAAATTTGCATTTTGAACTTCTCCTGAAACAGAAACTTTTAGTTAACAAGGTCATCAGTTACAAACCTAGACGACTTGCTCCACACAATCATGACTTTAGTTATGATACTATTTTAGGAGTCAACGGCTCGTAAATTATTTGTGGATGGACTTAATTTTATGCCATCAAACGGCAGATTTTGACGCTCTCGGCGCTGGGGTAGGGCTGAGTTTGCTCTATCACGGCGCCAGAATAGTCTTAACCGGAGGAGCACATCCAGGAGTCAGCAATTTTTTAGCTTTGTATCGGGATGAATTTCCCTTACTCGAACGACGTAGCGTCAACCCAAAGTTAATTCGTTCTTTAATTATAGTAGATACGCAACAAAGCGATCGCCTAGGCAAGGCTAAAGAATGGCTAACCCAAGCACAATTAACACAAATAATCATCTACGATCATCATTGCTACAAACAAGAGACGGATATTCCCTTCACAGAAAGATATATAGAACCAGTGGGGGCGACGACTACTTTAGTAGTAGAGAAATTACAAAGAGCGGGGATTACCCCCAATCAATTTGCGGCAACGGTAATGGCTCTAGGAATCCACGTAGATACAGGCTCTTTAACCTTTGAACAAAGCACAGCCAGAGACGCTCAAGCCTTAGCCTGGTTGATGAGTCAGGGAGCTAATGTCAAAATTGTCTCAGAATACGTAGATCCGAGTTTATCACCCCAACTGCAAAAACTGCTAGCCGAAGCGATCGCCAAAATCAAAACAGAAGAAACACAGGGATATCAACTCGGGTGGGTATTATTAGAGACGAGTAAATTCGTCCCGGGTTTATCGAGTTTAACAGAAAGACTATTAGAACTAGTAGAAATAGACGCTCTGTTTGTCGCCCATTATTATCAAAAAAGTCAAGAACCCTATTTAACCATCATCGGGCGATCGCGGATTCCCCAAACCAATCTAGCCCAATTATTCAGCCCTTATGGAGGAGGAGGACACAGTAGCGCCGCTTCTGTAAGTATGCGTTGTCTTGACCCAGAGAAAACCTTAAGCAAAATCAGGGAAGAATTCACCAGACAAATCCCCTCTCCGGTCACCGCTAGAGAAATCATGTCCTCACCAGTACGCACGATTCTCCCAGAAACAACGATTGAACAAGCTGAACGCATCCTCTTCCGTTATGGACATTCCGGTTTATTCGTAGTCGATAGCACAGGACAATTAGTAGGGATTATCTCCCGACGAGATTTAGATTTAGCCTTACATCACGGTTTTAGTCACGCTCCCGTCAAAGGGTATATGACCCGCAATCTCAAAACCATCACCCCAGAAACCCCCCTCCAGGAAATAGAAGGGTTAATGGTCACCTACGACATAGGACGTCTTCCCGTGTTAGAGTCGGGCAATTTGATCGGGATAGTCACCCGTACCGACGTCTTGAGACAATTACACCAAAATAATGGCCAGGAAAAAGATCGCCGCAAAATAGCCCTAATTTCCTGTTTATTACCCTCTTTACAACAACTTTTACCTCCCTCTTTTTGGCAACTATTACAAGCGATCGCCACCGCTGCTCAGGAGCGAGGTTGGCATTTATACCTAGTTGGCGGTGCGGTACGAGACCTACTCCTAGCTAAACAAGGACAAACTCTTCTACTCCAAGATCTAGATTTAGTAGTAGATGGTTTCCATAAAAGCGCCGATCCCGGTGCAGGGGTAGAATTAGCTAACCACATTAAAACCATTTACCCCAACGCTAGTCTATCCATCCATGGGGAGTTTCAAACCGCTGCCTTAACTTGGCACCAGGACCCTGAATTTGGCTCCCTGTGTATGGATATAGCCACCGCGAGAACAGAATTTTATCCCTATCCGGCGGCTAATCCGGAAGTGGAAGCTAGTTCCATTCGTCAAGACCTCTACCGAAGAGATTTTACGATCAATGCTTTGGCCATACGTCTGACCAACCCTAAATTGGGAGAATTGCTAGATTTTTTTGGAGGTTATCTCGACCTACAATCTCGTCAAATTAGGGTACTCCACGCCAACAGTTTTATCGAAGATCCTACCCGGATCTATCGCGCCGTCCGTTTTGCCGTCAAGCTCAATTTTACCATTGAAGAACAAACCGAAGGTTATATCAGATACGCGATCGCCAGTGGGGTGTATGAAAGGTTACGTCGAGAAAATAGACTAGCTCCAGCTTTGACAACTAGACTCAAAGCAGAATTAAAATATATCCTCTCGGCTGGTTATTGGCAAAAAGCACTCAAATTATTAGACCATTTACAAGCTTTGCGCTGTCTCGATCCAGCTTTAGAATTAAATCAGGTTTTGTGGTGGCAACTGCGTTACGGCGATCGCTGGTTACGCCTCATCACTCCAGAGGAAAAAAGCAATCATTGGTTAGTCCGTCTAGAGATCCTCATTGCTTCCTTACCCATTCAAAAGACGATTCCCCTAGCGGAAAGTTTACAACTTCCCAAAGATAGTATCGATCGCCTCAAAAGGTTACCCCAACTCTTAGAACATCTCACTACCGAGCTCGAGCTTGTCCAACTTCCTAGTCAGATTTATCATCTTTTACAACCTTACGATTGGATCAGTTTACTCCTAGTAGCGATTAAGACTAACTATCCCAAACGACGCAAAATTTGGCATTATCTTACTCACCTAGCTCACGTCAAACCACTCCTCAATGGTCATGATTTAAAACTCCTTGGTTACAAACCCGGACCACAATACAAACAAATTCTTACTCGCTTACTCCAAGCTACCCTTGATGGTGAAATCTCTAATCGAGAGGAAGGATTAACCCTGTTAAAAACCCTTTAAAATACTGTATCCTTCTGGCCCATTTGTATTATAATAATGGGAGATTAGATATTTCCCTAACCCTTGCTTCACTAGGAACATCTCACTCCTTGACCAAAAGAGCGGAAAATCAAACAATGCTAGATCCAACACAGCTTAAACCAGACCGAATCGTCAGAGGTCCTTTTTTTCCAGAACCTGTTGCCATAATCATCGTCAAATCAATTAGTGACAATAGTTGTAAGTTAATAGGTAGAGGGTTAAATACCAACCAAGTTTATGATCTCATTTTAACCAGTGAGCAAATCAAGCAATTACAAATAGAACCCGATACAGAGCCTTTTAACGGAGACCCTGGACTATTCCGTCTCGGAGTTGAAGCGATGAGTTGGAGTTTAGCCCATGAATACGACCCCTATTTTTCCCTGGCTATGTCACGGGTTGACCCTCTTCCCCATCAACTAGAGGCGGTATACGAATATTTTCTCAAACTACCGAGAATCCGCTTTCTCCTTGCTGATGATCCAGGAGCAGGAAAAACGATTATGGCGGGACTCCTCCTCAAAGAATTAAAAATTAGAGGTTTAGTTCGTCGTGTGCTCATTCTCTCTCCCGCTAACCTCACCTTTCAATGGCAAAGAGAAATGAAAGATAAATTTCGAGAAAACTTTGAAGTCATTAAAGGCGATATCTTAAGAGCTAATTACGGTCAAAACCCTTGGCAAGATAAAAATCAAGTTGTTACCTCCATTTCTTGGGTAGCGGTGAAGGACGATGCCAAAGAAAGTCTGCTGAGATCCCATTGGGATTTAATTATCGTCGATGAAGCCCACAAAATGAGTGCCTCTAAAAACAAAAAAACCCTCGCCTACGAATTAGGGGAAAAACTCTCAGAAATGACCGACCACTACCTTTTGATGACCGCTACACCCCATAAAGGCGACCCCCAAAATTTCTGTTTATTCCTAGAACTTTTAGATAAAGACGTTTATGGCGACGTCAAAAGCCTAGAAGAAGCAATAAGACGCAACGAAGCACCCTTTTATCTCCGTCGAACCAAGGAAGCTTTAATGACTTTCCCGGATCCGCAAACAGGAGAGGTAAAAAAATTATTCACCAATCGTCGAGTCAAGACAATCCCTTTTCAAATCGATCAAGAGGAATTTGCTCTCTACAACGAGTTAACCGATTACGTCGAAGAGCAATCAATCCAAGCCCTTCAAAAAGACCAAATTAAAGGCAAAGTATTAGGCTTTACCATGGCAATGCTCCAGCGTCGCTTCGCTTCCAGTATTTATGCCGTACGTCGTTCCCTAGAACGAATGAAAAACAAACGGGAGAAGATATTAGAAAACCCCGAAGTCTATCGCCAAGAGGAAATAATCAAAAAATTACCCAAAGACTTCGAAGAAATGACCGAAGCCGAACAGGAAAAGATTATCAGTGATTTAGAAAATGTGGTTGTTTTCATCAATCCCCAAGACTTGCAAAAAGAAATTAGCCAACTCCAAGGCTTAATTCGTATGGCTTTAGAACTAGAAAAACGAGAAATTGAAACAAAATTAGTCGAATTAAAAAAAATAATCACTCAAGAAGGTATTTTTCAAAACCCAAACACCAAATTACTGATTTTTACCGAACATAAAGATACCCTCGACTACCTAGTGGGTAAATTAAGGGATTGGGGTTTAAAGGTTACCCAAATCCACGGAGGGATGCAAATTGGGGATAGGGACACCCCTGGAACCAGGATTTACGCCGAAAAAGAATTTAGAGAAGATTGTCAAGTCTTAGTAGCCACAGAAGCAGCAGGAGAGGGGATAAATCTGCAGTTTTGCTGGTTGATGATTAACTATGATATTCCCTGGAATCCGATTCGTCTAGAGCAAAGAATGGGAAGAATCCACCGCTATGGTCAAGAAAAGGACTGTTTAATCTTTAATTTTGTCGCTGAGAATACTCGTGAAGGGAGAGTATTAGAAAAGCTATTCGAGCGGATTAGAAATATCGAAGCAGATTTAGACCCGGAAAAAACCGGTAAAGTCTTTAATGTTCTCGGGGATATCTTTCCTTCTAATCAATTAGAGAAAATGCTGCGAGATATGTACACCAGAAGCTTAACCGAACAAGACATTGTCGCTCGCATTGTCCAATCCGTTGATATCGAACATTTTCGACGAATTACTAATTCCGCTTTAGAAGGATTAGCTAAACGTGACTGCAATTTGATCAAACAGCTTGGTCAAAATGTCGAGATGAAAGAGTCTAAACTTACAACCGAAAGCATCGAAGAATTTTTCCTAGCTGCAGCACCCCTGGTGGGTATTTATCCCAAAGCAATTCGTAAAAATTCCCATATATTTCAGATTGGCAAGATTCCCCGCACTCTTTGGTCCATCGGCGATCAATTAGAGAACAATTTCGGTAAACTCGGGAGGGAATATAAACAGGTAGTCTTTAACAAAGACCTTCTCCAAGAGAATCCTACCCTAGAATGGGTAACCCCTGGTCATCCCCTGTTTGAGACCGTGAGAAAGGCGATCGACCAAGAATCCCAAAATCATTTGAGAGCAGGTGCTATATTTTACGATTTATATCGTTCCGCACCGGTGATGCTTGATGTTTTTACTGGTAGTATTGTGGATGGACGGGGTAATGTTCTTCATCAGAAGCTTTTTGTCACAGAAAGCGATTTAAACGGCAATATTACCGTTAGACAACCAACGATATTTTTAGACTTGATTCCCATAACCGGGGAGAGACAACCCCTAGACACCAGTAATTTACCAACCAAACAACAATTAGAACATAAACTAATCACAGAAGCTTTACAACCACTGTTAGAAGAGGTAAAAGCAGAAAAACTCAAGGAAGTTAAGACCATCACCAGACACATCCAGATTAGCCTCAACACCATTATCGATCGAGAAAATTGTAAATTAGCTGATCTAGTCCAAAAAAAAGAATCAGGCTCAACCGAACCAGGACTAGATGGTAGAATCAAACAAGCAGAGGATCGACTCTCCGAGTTAAATCATCGTCTCGATACTCGTCTACAAGAATTAAAACAAGAACAAACCTTGGCGATCGCCGATATCCGTCATTACGGTAGAGCATGGGTATTACCGCACCCCGATCGCCATATTTCCCCCTTAGCTGAAATAATCAGTAATGAAGAGATAGAGAAAATAGCCATAGAAGCGGTGATTAAATACGAAGAAAGCAGGGGTTGGAGAGTAGAAAGTGTAGAAAGAGAAAATCGCGGTTTTGATCTAATCTCCCGCTTACCACACCCAGAAGACCCCCAAACCGCTACCAATGTCAGATTTATCGAGGTTAAAGGGAGAGCTACTGTCGGAGATATCGCCTTAACTACAAATGAATACAAAACAGCACAACGTCTCAAACATGACTATTGGCTTTACGTGGTATTTAATTGTACAACCAACCCAGAAATACACTGTCTCAACGACCCTGTCAAACTAGGTTGGCAACCAATCTCTAAGGTTGAACATTATCAAATCGATTTTCAACAGATAATCCAAAAAAGACTCGAATCCCAAACCCCTTAGTCTAAAAACCCTATGTCAGCCTATCCCAAAAGATTAATCGAAATCGACCTCCCCATTAAACAAATCTCCGCCCACGCAAGACGAGAAAAATCCCTCCGTCATGGTCATATCTCCACACTCCATATCTGG
>CALGKL010000133.1 GCA_937930495.1 uncultured Gloeocapsa sp. | reverse complement strand
GTAATTCTTGGTTAATCGATGTAGCGGGTAAACAAATTTTACTAGATCCTTGGTTAGTAGGGTCTCTAGTCTTTGGTAACTTACCCTGGTTATTTAAGGGTGATCGCACTGTACCTAAACCCATACCCGAACAAATTGACTTAATCTTACTCTCCCAAGGGTTAGAAGATCACGCGCATAAACCTACCTTAGAACATCTCAACCATGATCTTCCTGTGGTCGCCTCTGCTAATGCAACTAAAGTTGTCGAGGCCATAGGCTATACTCAGATTCATACCCTTAACCACGGGGAGGTTTTTAACTTTGATAATTTGGTAGAAATTAGGGCTTTTCCTGGTTCTCCGGTAGGTCCCAACTTAATTGAAAACGCCTATCTACTCAAGGATTTAACCACTGGTCAAACCTTATACTATGAACCCCATGGTTTTCACTCCAAGGATATTCAAAAATACGCACCAGTAGATATAGTGGTTACTCCCGTCATTGATTTAAAACTACCCTTGTTAGGTCCTGTCATCAAAGGACAAGAAAACGCACTGTTAATTTGTCAATGGTTAAAACCACGATTTATTATTCCTACAGCCGCGGGAGGAGATCTAAAATTTGAGGGTTTACTAATGTCCCTGCTGAGTGCAGCAGGAACAACAGAACAACTGCAACAACAGCTACAAAAAAGTAACTTGACAACCCAAGTCAGGGAACCATTACCAGGAGAGAAAATAGAATTATAGTTATCCTACGAAGGCGCATTTTGCGCCTGATTATTTAAATAGATTCACACATAGCAGCTACTAAACCAGTAGCCATAATCGGAGCGGTGACGGCACGCAAAATACGCGCTCCTAGATTGACACCTTGACAACCAGCGGCGATCGCCTCTTCTCTTTCTTGATTGGTCCACCCTCCCTCTGGACCTGTAATAATAACTATTTCAGTATGTTTTAATTCCCTTAAACAGTGGAGTAGATGAGGAGTATTGCTCCGAGTCAGACAAATATAATTAGCTTGGGCGGGGGAAATGATCTTTTTGAGTACCTCTGGAAAAGCAATGGGCTCAGAAATATCAGGGACAATTTGACGTTCGGATTGTTCTACCGCTTCAGCAGCAATTTTACGCCATCTTGCCACTTTATGACTACTAGGTTGATTAAGCGTGCGGGTAGTTAAGGTGGGGATAATGCGGGAGACACCTAATTCAGTACAACAGCGGACAATTTCAGCAAAACCATCCCCTTTAACAATAGCACTGACCAGGGTTAAACGCGTCGGTAACTCCGTTGAGGGAGTATCTAAACTAGAAATAATTGCTGCTTGATTATCTTCAAGACTAGCTAACCAGGAGTTCCCTTTTCCATCCATAGCGATAAAGCGATCGCCAGGTTTTAAGCGGAGAACTCGCTCCAGATAGTGTAATTGTGCAATTTTTAGGTAAATTTGCTCATTATTAACCTGTTCGGTTTCGATCACTAATCTATAGGACATAAAGTTAACAGAGACTTATTGTTGCGTTTGGGGTTAATTTTGGGAATTCTAATAACTAATAGAGAGTAATTCTGTCCCCATTAGATTAATCTTTTAGGAATCTATTATGGTAACTACTTTAACATTTCCCCGTACCGGATTTAGACCAAATCATTTTACGGCTACAGAGGATTGGCTTGATGTGGATGTAACCAATCAGAATAACCCAATAACTAAAAATCATAGTAGCGATTTAGTCAGATTATATCTGCAAGATATTGGTAAAGTTCCTCTACTGACTAAAGCAGAAGAAGTCGATCTAGCCCAAAAAATACAACGTTATCTGCACTTATTGGGAGTAAGAGAACAAGCCTTGGAAGAGCCACAGGTACAAGAATATAATAAGCTAATCTCTGTCTACAATTATCTAACCGCTAAATTGGGTCATCGTCCTTCCTTAAAGACTTGGGCGTATTTTTTGAACTTAGAAACAAATCAACTCAAAAAAATTCTTAATGAGGGGAAATCTCGTTGGGCAAAAATTGCTAATCTTTCTGTTGTTGAATTAGAAGCCATACAAAAAACAGGACTCGAAGCTAAAGAAAAGATGATCGCTGCTAATTTGCGTTTAGTAGTTTCCGTAGCGAAAAAATATCAAAATCGAGGATTAGAATTACTAGATTTAATTCAGGAAGGAAGTATAGGTTTAGAAAAAGCTGTAGATAAATTTGATCCGACTAAAGGTTATCGTTTCAGTACTTACGCTTATTGGTGGATACGTCAAGGAATTACTAGGGCGATCGCCACTCAAAGTCACACGATTCGGATTCCGGTGCATATCACTGAAAAACTCAATAAAATCAAAAAAGCCCAACGGAAAATCTCCCAACAACAAGGCTACACCCCGAGTATTGAAGATATTGCCACAGAATTAGGCACTACCTCAAAACAGATTAGGGAGATTCTTTCTCGTGTACCTCGCTCCGTTTCTCTAGAGGTTAAAGTAGGTAAAGACAAAGATACCGAACTCGGTGACTTAATCGAAACCACCGAATCCTCACCCGAAGAAGTCTTAATGCAAGAATCCCTACATCAAGATCTAGAAAAATTGTTAGCTAATTTAACCTATAAAGAGAGAGAAGTAATCTCTCTACGTTACGGGTTAAAAGGGGGTAAATGTCATTCTCTCGCTGATATCGGACGTACCCTAGCTTTATCTCGCGAAAGAGTCAGACAAATTGAAACCAAAGCAATGCAAAAACTCAGACAACCTCAGCGTCGTCATTTGATTAAACATTATCTTGATTAATTCATTCCTGGAGTCGTTGGGGTAGTGGGTAAAGTGGGTTCTGTGGGAAGAGTTGGTAAAGTGGGCTCTGTGGGAAGAGTGGGTAATTCTGGCTCTGTGGAAGTAGTTGGTAATTTGGATTCACCAGGTTGGGTGGGTAGAGTTGGTTGGGTGG
>CALGKL010000132.1 GCA_937930495.1 uncultured Gloeocapsa sp. | reverse complement strand
ATTGGGGAGCAAAAGGATGAATCTGACCAAATTCTGCCCAAGTAACAGGAATCATTTCTGATGTAGCGTTTAGTTTCATCGTACAAGAACCTAAAGGGATCATAGAGGTGTTCAATGATAAATCTTTAGTTTCTAGTTGATGTATATAACGCAATAATTCTGTTTCCGAGTGATAACGGTTAAATACTGGTTCAGTCAGATAAGTACTGGTCCTGGTTAAAGATTCCGGTAAAGATTCCGTAACGGTTATCTCTTCTAAACTAAAGGGTAATGTTGCTTCCGGAGCAAAAATCAGCAATAACTCTTCTACCTCAGCAATAGTTGTAGTTTCATCTAGACTAATACCCACTTTGTCCGCGGCTACATAGCGTAAATTAATCTGACGTTCTAGAGCTTTAGCGATTAACTTTGCTGCGTCAGCTTCTACGGTAATGGTATCAAAAAAGACCTCAGAAGTTAATTGATAACCTAAACGCTTTAAACCCTCGGCCAAAATTAGGGTTAATTGGTGTATTGTTTGGGCAATATTTTTGAGCCCTTCAGGACCATGGTAAACAGCATACATCGAAGCCATAACCGCTAACAATACTTGAGCTGTACAAATATTGCTAGTAGCTTTATCTCTACGGATATGTTGTTCTCTAGTTTGTAATGCTAAACGTAGTGCCCTTTTGCCTTGGGCGTCTTTGGATACCCCAACAATTCTCCCTGGAATGCTTCTCTGATAAGCTTTGCGCGTTGCTAAATAACCTGCGTGAGGTCCTCCATAACCTAGGGGGATACCAAAGCGTTGAGTACTGCCTACGGCGATATCTGCTCCTAATTCTCCAGGAGGTGTCAATAAAGTTAGACTCAATGGGTCAGCAGCAATGGTTACTATTGCTTGTACTGTATGTGCTTTTTCAATAAATTCTCTATAATCGTAAATAGTCCCATCGGTAGCGGGATATTGTAGAATTGCTCCAAAAATAGGCTTTTGAAAGTCAAATTGACGATAGTCTCCGATAATGATTTCTATCCCTAGGGGTAAGGCGCGAGTTTTCAGTACTTCTATAGTTTGGGGATGACAACTATCAGAGACAAAAAAAGCATTGGCTTTATTTTTGGCTAAACCATAACTCATACTCATCGCTTCAGCTGCTGCTGTACCTTCGTCTAATAGAGAAGCGTTAGCGATTTCCAAACCTGTTAAATCGATAACCATGGTTTGGAAGTTGAGTAAGGCTTCTAGTCTTCCTTGGGCTATTTCCGCTTGGTAAGGGGTATAGGCTGTGTACCAACCAGGATTTTCTAAAATATTTCTTTGAATCACACCAGGGGTATAACAGTTATAATAACCCATCCCAATTAAGGAACGAAAAACCTTATTTTTGCTGGCGATCGCTTTTAAGGCTGCTAGAGCTGAAGCTTCACTTTTAGCTGGTGGTAACTCTAGCTCATTTTGCAGTCGAATAGCATTAGGAATAGTTTCCTCAATCAATTTTTCTAGACTATTAAATCCAATTACCTTGAGCATTTGCTCAATTTCTTGAGCATCTGGTCCTATATGTCGTCTAGCAAAAGAATTATTGTTCTGACTACCTGTAGATTTGATCTGAGCGGAAGAGTTTTGGCGGACAGCTATATTCATAATTTCCACAGCACTATAGTATTAATCAAGGCTTCAGAAAAACTTCACGCCTTGACCTTTTATTTTGTAACAAAGTATTTAGAATTGTATCCGATCTATTCTAGAAAAACCAGAATCTCAATTCCTAATCTTCTCCCTCTACTTGACCACGATATTCATCAGCTGATAAAAGATCAGTCAAATCCTCGTCAGGGTTATCTACTCTAAGTTTTAACAACCAACCTTCACCATAGGGATCATCAGCGATCAATTCAGGTGATTCGATTAAAGTTTCGTTTCTATCTATAACAGTTCCCGATATAGGTGCATTGAGATCTTCAACTGCTTTGACTGATTCAATTGTCCCAAATTTTTCCCCTGCTTTGATTGATTCTCCTTGTTCTGGTAATTCTAGAAAAACTATGTCTCCTAGTTCATTAATCGCAAAAGCAGTGATACCAATGGTAGCAATCTCTCCATCTAAACGGATATACTCATGGGTATCTAGATACTTTAAATCATCAGGATATTCCATTTCCATAAAACAAGCCTCAAGTAATAGCAAAACTTAGTTTACTAGGATTTTTGATCATCTGCTACCCTAGATATTACTTTTAATCTGCACAATAGCTGAAAGCTCCTGTGGGTGCATTTTCCTGTTGGTCAATGTACAATTGAGCCACTTTTCGAGCCAAATGTCGAATTCTAGCGATATATCTAGTTCTTTCAGCTACAGCAATCACCCCACGCGCATCTAGTAAATTAAAACTATGAGAACATTTCAGTACATAGTCAAGACTAGGCATTACCAACCCCTTGTCAATCAATTGTTCCCCTTCTTGTTCATAGAGCGTAAACAGATTAAAAAGTAAATCCGGATTAGAAGCTTCAAAATTATAGGTGCACTGTTCAATCTCGTTTTGGAGAAAGATTTCCCCATAGGTAACCTGGTCATTCCAGCGAATCTTATTGATTGAATCTACATTTTGTAGATACATCGCTAAGCGTTCCAACCCGTAGGTAATTTCTATAGACACAGGGCGACAATCAATCCCACCACACTGTTGAAAATAGGTAAATTGGGTGATTTCC
>CALGKL010000131.1 GCA_937930495.1 uncultured Gloeocapsa sp. | reverse complement strand
TCGCTTTTATTTAATTTATCCATAATGGTTAAAATCTTATCCTAATCAACTTCACTTATTAACTAGTATTTTGACTAATTATTGAAAAGAAAAAGCCATTGGCTCAGGTGTTATCCATCTTACGGAATTGCTTGCTGAAGTATCAAAGTTTTTTCCTTCAACCGAGAATAGCTACAGATTAATAATTATGAGTTTATTAGTAACAGAAAAATGGCCCTTTAGTCTTGATTGGTTACCTCCTGGTAGTTATTTAGTTGGGGGTGCGGTCCGTGATGCTTTATTAAAAATACAAAGAGATTATTTAGACCTAGATTTGATTATACCTAGGGAAGCGATCGCCTTAGCTCAAAAGATCGCCAAACATTATCGCGCGGGTTTTGTGATTTTAGATCAACAACGTCAAATAGCTAGGGTAGTTTTTACTGAGGGGACAGTAGATTTTGCACTTCAAGAAGGAGATACCATCGAGACTGATTTAGCTAGACGGGATTTTACGATCAATGCGATCGCCTATAATCCACATAGGGATACTTTACTAGACATTTTAGGTGGCTTAGAAGATTTAGAGCGAAAACAACTAAAAATGATTAATGTTGCCAATCTCCAAGCTGATCCTCTCAGGTTATTTCGCGCTTATCGTCAAGCTGCACAACTTAATTTTACCATTGAAAGCAACACTCGTAGTCAACTAAAAAATTTAGCACCTTTATTAGGGAGAATTGCTCCAGAAAGGGTAAAATCGGAGTTAAATTATCTTTTGGCTAATCCTTTAGGAAGTTATTGGTTAGAACAAGCCTATCTAGATGGAATTTTGAGTATTTGGTTAAAAAGTGTTACTTCAGCTAAGTTAGAGTTATTAAAAACCCTAGATTCTTACTTGAATTGGTTAACCTCGACTTGGTCATCTCTCCCCTGGGAGACAGGGATAATTCCTTTAGCTAAATTGACTTGTTTAGTAGCTAATGATCCTTTAGAAGCGGAAGCAGAATTAATTAATCTGAAATATTCTCGAGATGTATTTACCGGGATTAAATCGGTTTTAATTCATTTACAAACTCTCCGATCTAATTTAGACAATTTTTCCCTAACCCAGCAATATTTTTTATTTTTAAACATCGGAAATAATTTGCCTATTTTAGCTGCTTATGCTTTGACTCAATCAATAAAAATAGAGTTAATTACGCTTTTACTCAATCGTTATTGCGACCCTAATGATCTAGTAGCTCATCCCCAAAATCTAGTCACGGGAAATGATTTAATTGAGCATTTACAATTAAAACCAGGTCGTCAAATTGGTGAACTATTAACCGCGATTCAAATAGCCCAAATTGAGGGAAAAATTTCTACGCCAACAGAAGCTCTCAACTACGCTAAATCCTTAGGGAAAATTAGCTAATTTCTGGTTATAATAAAATCAATTTTCGGGTCAATAAGAAACTTATGAGCTTAATAATAGCACAAACATCTACAAACTTAAATATATCTCAATTAATCTTCAATGGAGTATCCGTAGGGAGTATCCTTGCTTTAGCTGCGATTGGGTTAACTCTAACCTGTGGAATCTTGAAATTATCTAACTTTGCTCACGGAGATTTGATGACTCTAGGAGCTTATTTTAGCTGGTTTGCTAATAGTAAAGGAATGAATTTAGGTTTAGCGATGTTGATTGGTATAATTGGAACAATCATCGCTATGTTAATCTCAGAACAAATACTCTGGAAACCGATGCGCAATCGTCGCGCTACTCCAACCTCTTTGATTATTATTTCCATTGGGTTAGCTTTATTTTTGCGCAGTGGGATTTTATTAATTTGGGGAAGTAATAACCAAAGCTATAAGTTACCAATTATGCAAACGGTAAATCTTCTCGGTTTTGAGGTACCTTTTTATATATTTGAGCGTACTATAGTAATTGTTTTAGCAGTTTTAGCGATTATTGGGGTACATTTGCTCCTGAAAAAAACCAAAATCGGGAAAGGAATGCGCGCGGTAGCTGATAATGTGGATCTAGCTAGAGTAACAGGAATCAATGTGGAAATGATTGTTTTCTCTACCTGGATAGTTACAGGGATTCTCGCTGCTGTATCAGGATCGATGTATGGATTACTGTACGGAATTCGTCCTAATTTAGGGTGGTTTCTGATTTTACCGATATTTGCTTCCGTAATTTTAGGGGGGATTGGTAACCCCTATGGAGCGATCGCCGGTGCTTTAGTTATAGGTGTAGCACAAGAAGTAAGTGTCCCTTGGTTAGGTTCAGAATATAAACTAGCGATAGCAATTATCCTGATGATTCTGATTTTATTCATACGTCCCCAGGGAATCTTTAAAGGTTTAAGCTAGATGTAAGTTAAAATCTTCAACTTTTTGGTCTATACCTGTAATAGCTGTTCCTACTACTATACTATAAGCTCCGAGGGTCAAAGCTTGTTTAGCCATGAGGGGGGTACTGATTCCTCCTTCGCAGATGAGGGGGGTAGTTAGTTGCTGTTTCAAGGTTTCTAGGAGGGAAAATCCTGGGGGGGTTAATCCCCGGGTAGCTTCGGTATAACCATAGAGAGTAGTAGCGATCAGGTCAACTCCTAAAGCGGCTGCGGCGATCGCATTTTCCCGGGTATCGATATCAGCCATCACCAGTTTACCCTGTTGTTGAATATAGTTAATTAATTCTGGTAAAGCTTCCGCTGGACGTGGCCTATTAGTAGTATCAAGAGCTACGATATCAGCTCCAGCGCTGATAATCCCTTTCACCTCTTGGAGAGTGGGGGTAATATAGACAGGAGAATCGGGATAAACCTGCTTCCACAAGCCAATTACTGGTGTATCTGGTAAAAGTTGTTTAACCGCAAGAATATGACTAGGGGTATCGATTCTAACGGCGATCGCTCCTCGTTGTACACAGGTAAGGGCGATCGCCGCGATAATTGAGGGTTGATGGAGGGGGGAGTCAGGAGGTGCTTGACAGGATACGATTAAACGTGATTTTAGGGAGGTAATTAATTTAGACTTGTTCATTATTGCCTGCTAAAGTGTTAATTTTCCCTAAAAAGACGTCAGCTTCAATAGGTTTAGGGACATAATCATCAATAATCTGACGAGAGAGATATTCCCAGTCTTTTCCTTCCATCTTATTACTAAGAACTACAATCTTCACCAGAGACAAATTGGGGATAGTTTTCAAGAGTTGGCTAATTTCGTAGATATCTGGTAAATCCTGGTTAAGAATAATCATAAATGGTTCCATCACTTCCATTTGTTCAATTGCGGTAGCGCTATCAACTAACCAGATAATTTGATAATCAGCGGCGGTTAACAATTCACAAATCAGTGTAGCAGTTTCTTCGTCTTGTTCTATTAAAACTATAGTCCTTTGTTGACTGATAGATAGACCTCCTGGATGTTGCATAGCTGTTTTAGAGAGAGAATTAAATTGATTGGGTAAACGAACCGTGAATAATGAACCTTGTCCTAGACTTGATTCTACTTCAATAGTACCCCCTAATAGTTCTACTAGTTGTTTGGTAAAAGCCAAACCCAATCCTGTTCCACCATAACTACGGACTCGGGAACTTTCTAATTGTTGAAAATTTTCAAATAATTGGGGTAAAGAATGTTCAGAAATCCCGATTCCCGTATCTTCTACCTGAAATATAGCTTCATTTTGCTCACACCATACCCTCAGAATTACCTGTCCCTCAGGTTGTGTAAATTTAATGCCATTATCTAGTAAGTGTGACAGTATTTGTTCTACTCGTTCCGGATCGGTCCAAAAGCGATCGCTTTCTCCTGAGACTTGTAAGTCTAACAAGAGAGAGACGTTTTGATTTCTAGCTTTTTCACCGAGATGTTCCACGACTAGACGACAAATATGACGCAGAGAGAACTGTTTAATATTCAGGATCGATTTACCCGCATTTACTTGGGAAAAATCTAACAAATCATTGATTAAATTGAGCAATTTTCTGCCGTTGTCTTGGATAATTTCCAGATAATGACGTTGTTTTTCCAGGGTAAGGGGGGATTTTTCCCCTGACCAATGTAATAAAGTGCTAGATAACCCAATTACACAGGTTAAAGGTGTACGTAACTCGTGACTGATACTGTCGAGAAATTGACTTTTAGATTGATGGGCTATTTTGGCTGCTAACAAAGCGTCTTTCAATTCTTGCGCGCGTTGATTTACTTGGGATTCGAGACGTTGTTTCTGCGCTTGTAGTTGTTGGTAACTTTGATCTTGATAGATAGCGATCGCCAGATGTTCAGCTACATAGCGTAAAAATTGGATTTCATTTTCTTTCCAACTCCTAGGGGAGAGACATTGATGGGCGATTAAAAACCCCCAGAGACGATCTTGTACTAAAATTGGGATAACCACTTTTGCCTTGACCTGTAAACGTTCCATCAAAGCTTTTAAACAGGGAGAAAGACGGGAAC
>CALGKL010000130.1 GCA_937930495.1 uncultured Gloeocapsa sp. | reverse complement strand
TAAAAGTTTACAATTACAAAACTTCAAAGCCCGACTCAGTTTCCGTGATCCTCAATCAGATAAGTATATCGGCTCGGCTGAAGTCTGGGATAAAGCCCAAGGAGCAATACGCAGAGCGGTACAAACCCTGGGGATGGAGTATTTTGAAGCTCCAGGAGAAGCCGCTTTCTATGGTCCTAAATTAGACTTTATCTTCTCTGACGCCCTAGAAAGAGAATGGCAACTAGGTACAGTACAGGTAGATTATAACTTACCTGAGCGCTTCGATTTGGAATACGTCAACGAATCAGGACAAAGAGAACGCCCTGTAATGATTCATCGCGCTCCCTTTGGCTCTCTAGAACGCTTGATTGGCATCCTGATTGAAGAATACGCTGGGGATTTCCCCCTCTGGTTAGCTCCAGTCCAAATCAGACTCCTTCCTGTTAGTGATGAACATTGGGATTATGTCCAAAATATTACTGGTAAAATGCAAAGCCTGGGGATCCGCGCTGAAGCTGATACCAGTCGCGAGCGTCTCGGGAAACAAATTCGTAACGCCGAAAAACAAAAAATCCCCATTATGGCTGTAGTGGGGACACAAGAAGTAGAAAATAATACCCTGAATATCCGTACTCGCGCTTCAGGAGAATTAGGTCCAATCGATGTCAATAAACTGATTGAACGTCTCACCGCAGCGATCGCTACTAAGGAATCTTTCTAACCAACAGAAACTAAAACTTAATCACGGTTTTAGGGAATAAATTTGGCGATCGCTAGTCTTAAATCTCACTCAATAGTGGTTCGTAAATGCCAACATTCCTGAGCGATCGCCCAGTCTTCCTCGGTGTGAATCACCAGGATACGTACCGCCGAATCGGGAGTAGAGATATCTATATCTTCAGGTCGAGCATTATTTTTAACTGTATCTAGTTTCAAACCCAGAAAATCCCAACCCTCACAGGCTTTTTCTCTAACTAGAGCCGAGTTTTCCCCGATTCCTGCGGTAAAGACTAAAACGTCCAAACCCCCTAAACTAGCAAGCATGCCACCGAGATGATATTTAAGACGGTGAATATACATCTCAAGAGCCAGACTAGCTCGTTGATTTCCCTCGGCCATAGCGCTGATAATTGCTCTTAAATCAGCGGAAATACCCGAAACACCTTTAAACCCTGATTCTTGGTTTAACATTTCGTTGAGTTGATCAGCGGTATAACCCTGTTCGCGCATGAGATAGATTAAGATAGCGGGGTCGATCGAACCACTGCGCGCACCCATCATTAAACCTTCTAGGGGAGTAAAACCCATAGTGGTGTTAATACCAATTCCACCGTCGATCGCCGCTAAAGATGCTCCATTCCCCAAGTGACAGGTAATAATTTTTAACGACTTCAGGGGTTTCCCGAGAATTTCTGCTGCTTTTTGAGCACAATATTTGTGACTAATCCCGTGAAAACCATAACGCCGGATTCCCTGTTCATACCATTGGTAAGGTATGGGGTAAACAGCGGCTTTGGGGGGGATTTTGGCGTGAAAAGCGGTGTCAAAGACTGCTACTTGGGGTACTTTCCCCAATATCTGTTCTATAGCGTTGATTCCTTCTAGATGAGCGGGATTATGGGCTGGTGCCAGGGGAATGAGATTGGTGATCGCTTCTTTCACCGGCGGGGTAATGATTACCGCTTCGGAGTATTTTGAACCACCGTGTACTACTCGATGGCCGACGATATCGATTTCCGAGAGGTCTTTCAAGACTTTGGTTTCTCCCTCGACTAGGGTATTGAGCATTTTGGTGATTCCCGCGAGGCGATCGCCTGATTCTAACTGAATCTCTTGTTTAGTCAGGGGTGTTTTCACCTTGAGTAATCCGCGACCTTCTGCTACCGTCCAATCGATATTAGCCGACCAAATTGGCGAAGGAGGATGTTCCGGTAAATTCTGGCTCGGTAAAGCGTAGAGACAACTTTTTTGACTACTCGAACCGGCGTTGAGAACTAATATTTTCATTATTGATTACATTGTGAGAGATAATGTTTTAATCTAACGAGGCGATCAGAATAACTACGCATTAATTCTAGAGCGAACACAGGGGTTTCTTGGACGAGAAATAAAAAGGTATTTTTATCAACAGAAAAGATTTGACAATCGGTTTTAGCTCTAGTGGTTGACTCTCGTTGATGATTAGGTCTGACAATTGCACCAACCCCAAAGATATCTCCAGGTTGGATTACTTCAATAACCTTGTCGTTGACGATTACTTCTACTTCACCCTCAACTAGACCGTACATTACCTCACCTGTTTGTCCTTGAGCAAAAATAATCTCACCAGCGGGGACATTTTTTTTCTCAACCGTATCAACAAAAGATTTAATAACTTGAGTCGGTGTTAACATATTTACTCCTTGATAACTAACAGGTTACAGGAGAAAATAACTCCTGTAACCAAAGGTATTTTTTACGCTTTTTTTGAGCTTAATTCAGCGATCATCCCTTCTGTGTGTAGGATTGTATCAGCAATAGAGAGAGCATCACCTAAGACGCTAAAAGAGGCTATTTTCTCGTTAACTTCTCGTAATTTAGCTTGTAACTCGCTAATTTTAGCTTCATCGGTTAATTCATCTAATTGGCTGATAATCTCTCCCTTGCTAATAGAGTAATAGGATTTGAGATCTTGAAAATAAGCTCGCATCTCTGTCACCAAGCTGATGACGGGACGTTCAGTAAAAGCAAATTCCGGTTTTGTATTTTCCATGGGAGTTCAATTTTAATGATTGTCATAAACAATCAATTTTAACCGAAATTAGGAGGTTAGAGGCGTTGAGGTTAACTTTGAACCCCTAACCCTTAGAGAATTAGTTACCGTTTTTCTCTACGCTTAAACCAGCGTTAGCTTGAATATATTCAGGAATCTCAATCGGTAGAGGTTGAACGTGCCAAATCTCGTCACAGTAGTCACGAATGGAGCGATCGGAAGAGAATTTACCCATACGAGCGACGTTGAGTATAGACATTTTGGCCCATTGGTCGCGATCGCGGTAAGCTTCGCCAACTTTTGCCTGACAATCCACATAGAGTTGATAATCAGCTAAAAGTAAATAGGGGTCTTTCTCGAGGAGATTTTCCACCAGAGGACGGAAGACGGATGTATCACCACGGGAGAAGAAACCAGAGCTGATTAAATCAATAACTTCTCGCAGTTGGGAGTTTTGGTTGTAATAATCCCTGGGATGATAACCTTGAGAGCGGAGTTCTTTGACTTGATCTACGGTGAGTCCAAATAAGAAGAAGTTTTCTGCACCTACTTCCTCGCGGATTTCTACGTTCGCACCGTCTAGAGTACCGATAGTGAGAGCACCGTTGAGGGATAATTTCATATTACCTGTTCCGGAAGCTTCATAACCGGCGGTAGAAATTTGCTCAGAAATATCTGCAGCGGGGAAGATGGCTTGGGAATTGGTGACGTTATAGTCTGGCATAAAGACTACTTTGAGGCGATCGCCTACTATGGGGTCATTATTAACCACTTCAGCGATGGAGTTAATTAACTTAATCATCAACTTAGCCATATAGTAGCCTGGTGCTGCTTTCCCACCGAAGATAAAGGTGCGGGGGGTAATATCCAGGTTCGGATTGTGTTTAATCTGGTTGTAGAGAGTGATGATGTGCAGCGCGTTGAGGTGTTGGCGCTTATACTCGTGGATCCGTTTGATTTGAACATCAAAGAGGGATTTGGGGTTAACGATTACACCTGTTTTCGCTTCAATCCGTTTCGCCAAGTCAACCTTGTTGTCCTGTTTAACTTGAGCCCAAGCTTTACGGAATTCTGGATCTTCAGCGAATGGCTCTAAAGCTCGTAACTCGTGAAGATATTTAACCCAGTGGTCACCGATTTTGAGGTTAATCAGGTTAGTGAGTCGAGGGTTACAGACAACCAACCAACGACGAGGAGTAACTCCATTAGTTTTATTGCTGAATTTTTCGGGCCAAAGTTCATAGACGTCTTTGAGTACGCTAATCTTTAGCAATTCTGTATGCAGAGCTGCTACACCGTTAATGGCGAAAGATCCTAATGAAGCTAGATTTGCCATGCGTACGTATTTCTCACCACTATCATCAATCAGAGAGAGAGAAGATAGTTTAGCGTCGTCACCGGGATATTTAATCCGTACTTGATCGAGGAAGCGTCGATTTAGTTCGTAGACGATCTCTAGGTGACGAGGTAACAATTTACCAAAGATCGAGACTGGCCATTTTTCTAGGGCTTCAGGAAGTAGAGTATGGTTGGTATAGGCACAGGTTTTGCTAGTAATATCCCAAGCTTTATCCCATTCGAGATGATATTCATCTACCAACAAACGCATCAATTCAGCTACCGCGATCGCTGGGTGAGTATCGTTGAGTTGAACGCTGAATTTTTCGGGGAATGTCTCGAGACTGCGACCACTGTTGAGGTGAATTCTGATCATATCCTGAAGGGAGCTAGAAACAAAGAAAAACTGTTGTTCTAGACGTAATTCTTTCCCTTCGATTTGTTCATCGTTAGGATAGAGAACTTTAGTGATATTTTCTGAGGTTACTTTTTCTCTGACTGAGCCGTAATAATCACCGACGTTAAAGGATTGGAAGTCAAAAGATTCTATAGCTTCAGCTTTCCAGAGTCTTAGAGTATTACAAGTATTGACACGATAACCGAGGATAGGAGTGTCATAGGGAATCGCTTTAACCATTTTAGCCGGGACCCAACGAACCCGGAAATTTCCCTGGTCATCGGTATAGGATTCTGTGTGACCACCGAGTTTCACTTCTACTGCTTCTTCAGGGTGGGCGATTTCCCAGGGGTTACCGTAGCGTAACCATTTGTCAGTGATTTCTACTTGCCAACCATCGCGGAAAGTTTGGTCAAAGATCCCGTATTCATAACGAATACCATAACCGATCGCGGGTATTTCTAAACTAGAGAGTGACTCCATGTAACAAGCAGCTAGTCTTCCCAGTCCACCGTTACCCAAACCTGGTTCTTCTTCCTGTTCGATTAGTTCGTTAAGATCTAAACCCGAATCTTCTACCGCGTGACGTACTTGGTCATAGATACCGAGGTTAACTAGATTGTTAGCCAGGTGAGGTCCGAGGAGAAATTCGGCGGAGAGGTAACAGACGATGCGGGTTTCTGGCTGAAAATAGGCTTTAGTAGTAGCTAGCCATTTTTGCAGGATCCGATCTCTAACTGTATAAGCTAGAGCCATATAATAGTCATTTTTGGTGGCGATTCCAGGGTATTTACCTTGGATATAGAATAGCTGATCGGCGATCGCCCGGCGTAGGGTTGGAATGGAGATTCCTGTGCGATCGTCTTCTACTTGAATTTGAGGTGAAAGAATTGGATTCATAGGATTAGGATGAGGTTAATAGTGTCTTGATAGAATAAATGGGAGTTTTGACACTCCCATCTCTTTTCTTACTTTAGTAAGGCCATTTCCAGTTGACGATTTCCTCTTTATCTATACCTTGCTCAAAAGCGTAGTTAAGATTTTCGATGATCGCATTTTTCATGCGTTCTTTGACGTAAGCGCCTCGTGACTGTAATTTAGGTACACGGTCAATTACGTCGATTACCAGGTTAAAGCGGTCCACTTGGTTTCTGATCGCTAGTTCTAGAGGTGTGTTGATATTACCTTCCTCTTTATAACCCCGTACGTGAATACGATGTTGATTACTCCGACGGTAGGTTAGTTTGTGAATCAACCAGGGGTAACCGTGGAAGTTAAAGATTACGGGCATATCCGGGGTAAATAGAGTATCAAAGTCTCGATCAGATAGTCCGTGAGGGTGTTCTGACTCAGGAACTAGTTTGAATAGATCTACAACGTTGATGAAGCGTACTTTCAGTTCGGGGAACTCTTCACGCAGAATCGCCGTAGCTGCTAGAGATTCCATGGTAGGAATATCACCACAACAAGCCATGACTACATCTGGTTCGTCTGCGGCTACCCCTTGGTCATCGTTACTCGCCCATTCCCAGATTCCAATACCTTTGGTGCAATGTTTAATTGCTTCGTCCATGCTCAGGTATTGTAGGTGATTTTGTTTATCAGAGACGATCACGTTAACATAATTTTTGCTACGTAAACAGTGATCAGCTACAGATAGTAAACAGTTGGCGTCGGGGGGGAGATAGACTCTAACTACTTCAGGACTCTTGTTGGTAACTACGTCGATAAAACCGGGATCTTGGTGACTGAAACCGTTGTGATCCTGACGCCAAACCAGAGAAGATAGTAAAATGTTCAGAGAGGATACCGAAGCGCGCCAAGGTACATCATGTTTACAGATATCTAACCATTTAGCGTGTTGGTTAAACATCGAGTCGATCACGTGTGCGAAAGCTTCATAGGTGTGGAAGAAACCATGGCGTCCCGATAAGAGATAACCCTCTAACCACCCTTGGAGAGTATGTTCTGAGAGCATTTCCATCACTCGACCATCTCTGGATAAGAGACCACCGTCTTCGTCTTCAGGTAATAAATCAGCCATCCAAGTTTTCTTAGTCACTTCATAAAGGGGATGGAGACGGTTAGATGCGGTTTCGTCTGGTCCAAAGACTCGGAAGTTAGTCATGTTACGACGCATTACTTCTCTGAGGAATTCTCCGAGTTTCAGGGTGTTTTCTACCTCAATTTTGCCAGGTCCAGGTATTTCTACTGCTAACTCACGGAAATCTGGCATAATCAAGTCTTTCCGCAATAATCCTCCGTTAGCTACCGGGTTAGCACTCATCCGGCGATGTCCTTTAGGTGCTAACTCCTTGAGTTCGGGAATTAATTTACCTTCGGCGTCAAAGAGTTCCTCTGGTTTATAACTCTTCATCCACTCTTCTAAGAGTCTGACGTGTTCGGGATTGCTGTGCATACCACCCATAGGAACCTGGTGTGAACGCCAGAAACCTTCTACTTTTTTACCATCTACGTAGTCTGGACCTGTCCATCCTTTGGGGGTACGTAGAACAATCATGGGCCATCGGGGACGTTCTGCTACTCCTGTTTTGCGGGCTTGTTCTTGTATTTCCCGAATTTTTAATACGCATTCTTCTAGGGTAGCGGCCATTTTTTGGTGCATCCCTGGGATGTCGTCTCCACCTTCTACGAAGTAGGGAGTGTAACCATATCCTTTGAAGAGGTTTTCTAATTCTTCGTGGCTAATACGAGCTAAGATGGTCGGATTAGCAATCTTATAACCATTGAGGTTCAGAATCGGTAAGACCGCACCGTCACGAATGGGGTTGATAAATTTATTGGAATGCCAAGAAGTAGCTAAAGGTCCGGTTTCAGCTTCTCCATCCCCTGCTACTACTACGGTGATTAAATCGGGATTGTCTAAAACTGATCCGTAAGCGTGGGAGATACTGTAACCTAATTCTCCACCTTCGTGGATAGATCCTGGTGTTTCTGGAGTTACGTGGCTACCAATATGACCGGGGAAGGAAAATTGTTTAAAGAATTTTCTCATTCCTTCTTCGTCTTCGCTTTTATCGGGATAAATTTCTGAGTATGTCCCTTCTAAATATACGGGTCCTAAAACCCCTGGTGCACCGTGACCTGGACCAGCCATAAAGATCATGTTCAGGTCATACTTGTTGATCAGACGGTTTAGGTGTATATAGGTAAAGCTTAAGGCCGGAGATGCTCCCCAATGTCCTAAAAGACGATATTTGATATGTTCTGGTGTTAGGGGTTCTTTGAGTAAGGGATTATCTTTGAGATAGATCATCCCTACGGCTAGATAATTCGCAGCTCGCCAGTAGGCGTCAATCTTTCTTAGTTCTTCTTCTGATAATGGTTTGAGAGAAGTTTCTGGTGTTGGTGTTTGAACCATATACAATCCTATCTATGTTTATGTCGTTTTTGGTTTTAATAACCAAGGTTTGATCGTCTTTTTTGTTCTCCTTTGAACTTTAGCACCATCTCAGGATAATTTAGGTTAAAAATGTATTAAAAAATCTCTAATTTTAACGGTATCACTTAAGACAAAGTTCTTGTATATATTGCTAGTAGTCTGTTTTAACCCCATTATTTTCTCAAGATTAAAAAATTATTAATTTTTGACCAATTTTTCGTTAAGAAAAGGTTAATGTTAGGTTATCAATGGGTAAACTCTGTGGACTCCATATCCCTGAACGTAGTCAACTCCCATTGCTGCTACTTTTTCACGTAATTCTTGATTTTCTACCCCCTCAGCTATTGTTTTTATTTGCAATATTTTGGTTATTTCGATAATAGATTTTACTAAAGTATAATTAAATTTATCATCAATATTTTTAATAAAGCTTCCATCAATTTTGATATAATCAATGGGTAATTTTTTTAGATAGTTAAAAGAAGACATCCCTGTGCCAAAGTCATCTAAAGCAAATTGACAACCTAACTGTTTTAGTTTTTTGATGAATTTTTTAGCTCGGGTAAAATTATTAATGGCTGCTGTTTCGGTAATTTCAAAACAAATTAATTCTGGGTTAATGTTTTTACTCGTACAAATATCCTTGAAAAAATCTATAAATCTGGTTTCTCCAATCGTAGTACCAGAAAGATTGATTAGATAATGAGTAGGGTTGTTATTGTTTAATTGTTCCGCCAACATTTCTATTACTAGACAATCTATATCTGTCATTAAACCA
Organism: uncultured Gloeocapsa sp.; assembly: GCA_937930495.1. Taxonomy (GTDB): domain Bacteria; phylum Cyanobacteriota; class Cyanobacteriia; order Cyanobacteriales; family Gloeocapsaceae; genus Gloeocapsa. The sequence goes on along the minus strand of CALGKL010000130.1, from coordinate 225 downwards.
TGGCTTTCAGCCGCTGGAATAAAGTTTAGAGGTGTTATTATTTTCCCATCTTCTCCAATCATGCGCAATAAAATCTCAGCAATTTGGGGTTGTTGGAGTTTAGGTTTAGCTATTTCAAGTTTCTGCTGATAGAGACAAAATCTTTTCGTTTTTATAGCTCGATTGATTTTGATTGTCCATTGGCGATCGCTACGCATTTTTTTTAAGACTGGATCGTCGCTATGA
>CALGKL010000129.1 GCA_937930495.1 uncultured Gloeocapsa sp. | reverse complement strand
CTCAAAGGTTCAATTTTAGATAAACTGACCACAAGTCGTCTCAACCAGAAAAAACCCCTGAATCTAGGTGTCTATTATAAAAACACTTTAGTCGCTCTTTGTCACGCTCTGGAAGATTTTATCCTAGAATCCCCTGGCAATCCTCTGTTATTGGCAGCTTTTCAACGGGGTAAATGGTATCTCCAAGAGGCGGATCGCTATGGGGAGTTAGCGAACAAGGCTTCCCAAATAGTCATTTTAGCTGCTCCTGACACGAATTTGACCACTCACCCTACTAGTAAGAGATCTAACGTATCTCTAGTCAATCTAACTACAGAGGACCCAGTAGCTCAAGAATGGCATTTAATGATCTTATCCCCCAATTATAGTGCCATGGTTCTGTGTCAAGAACTCTCAGAGGAAGATTACAAGATAGCAGGAAGACCTACCCAAGATTTAGAACGGAAATTCTACGGATTTTGGACTTTTGAAGCGGATTTAGTCCAGGAAACCATAGAATTAGCTCGAGAACATATCGCTAAACTTAATCCCGAATTAGCTGCAGCGATCGCCCAAAAAATAAGCACTATCAAACAAACAAATCAAGCACCAAAATACGATTTAACCCCTGTCGTCTGTAAAATAGTCGATTATCTGGAAAATAGTCAACAAGACTTATTAATGCCTCACAATAATACTCAGTATGGTCGTACTAAAGACCTAGATTACAACATCTTCTCCAATAAAATGCAAGCCTTTCTCCGGATGGCCCAGATTATTGACCAAGCAGATGGGGTTAACCCTAATGCAGCGGCTGAGGTAGCTTGCTATGCTGAAGCAATAGGACAAATATTGGATTTGCCCGCTTGGCAAATTAAACGTCTTCGTTTGGCGGGGTTATTACACCGTCTCCCACCTTTAAAAGGAACTGAATCTATAACTACTGATTCTCAAGCTCAAGGAGAATTAGGCAAAATTATGCCCCAATTAGAGGCGATCGCCAAAATTATCAACCACCAGGATGAATGTTGGGATGGCTCTGGTACTCCCGATGGTCTAGCTTATGATCAGATCCCCCTAGAATCGCGCATTTTATCTTTAGTGGCTGATTTTCAAGCTCAATTACGTCAGCATCAGCAAGAATCTGACCAATATGGTAAAGCTTTAGCTTATTGTCAAAAAAGAGCTTCTACCCGATATGATCCTAAATTAGTACAAACCCTAGAACTTTTGGTTTTAGGACTACAACAGGGTATGGATTTACCCATTAATCAACCTAAAATTGCTGCGGGAATGTGGTTATTAGAAGAGGAACAACTAGCATGAATTTAGAACTAATTCGCACAGGGAAAACTAAACAACTACCAGGGGTTAATCTCGAAGAGGAAGATCTCTCTTACCTTCAACTAGAAAGAGTTAATTTCTCTGGGGCTAATTTAGTCGGGGTCAATCTCTCCCACGCTAACTTAAAGGGTGCTTGTTTAGACGGTGCTAATCTTCTCTGTGCTTGTTGTGATTTTGCTGATTTGAGGGCGAATTGTCTTGGGGTTAACCTGATGCAAGCTGATTTGAGTCACGCTGATTTACGGGGAAGTAATTTGCGTGGGGCTAATCTGATGGGCGCTAAATTGATTCAAGCATCTTTAGCGGGAGCTTTTTTAAGTGGAGTCAATTTAACCGGAGTTAATCTGCGCGGGAGTGATTGTCGTGGTGCTGACTTGCGCGGTGCTAACCTCAATAGTGCTAATCTCGCGGGCTCTAATTTAGCCGGGGCTAATCTCGCAGGAGCTATTTTAACCGAAGTTAACCTGGAAGAAGTGGATTTACGGGGGGCTAATCTCGCGGGAGCTGATTTGACGGGAGCTAATTTACTTTGCGCTGATTTGGAGGGAGCTTGTTTAGAGGGCGCTAATTTAGACAAAGCTTGTCTAGTTGGTACTATCATAATTAAAGAGCAAGTATAATTACTGTTGGTGAAAATACCAAATAGTTAGCAATAAATCCTCGTGGCAAGAAAAGTTACCCGCTGGAGAATATTTCTCTATCTCATCTCTCAATTCCATAATTATAGGCCAAAGTTGCGACGCCCGAGTCCAACCTTTTGGTTGATAGTAATTATGGTAGCTTTACTCTGTTGGCATTGGCAATTATTACTGGCAACCCTAGTGGGGATTTTGGTCATGGAAGGGGTTTATCTTTTTCCCCGTTATCATTGGCGTCATTTGCTTAGTGGTTGGCAATATTGGCGCAATAGTCCTTACCGTCAATTTATCCTAGCAGTATTTGCTGGTGGGGTAACTTCTGTTCTGGTTTATTTACTTAGCTCTATTTTGGCTAAGACGGATAATCCCTGGTTGGCTACCGGTGTGATTCTTCAAGGTTTGCTCAGTCTAGTTACTTGTTTACTTTTGGTTTGGCAATTAGTAAATAAAAATAATTATCAAACTCACGCTAATTGGCAAAAATGGGTAAATGATTTGACCGCATCCGAACCCCTGAAACGTCTGATCGCCGTAGGAGAATTGACTAATTTAGCCGAGAGAAAAGAACTTGATCCTACTGAATTACTTCAACTTAGAGAATATTTCCAGTTGATGCTGGCGGTAGAAACAGAAGTTGTGATCAGACAGGCTATTTTAACTAGCTGGGAAAAGACTTTTAATGTTAATCTTAACATTCCTTTACAGATGCCCTTAAAGGTTAAAGTTAATTCTTTTTCAATTGATCAGCGTTAAAAAAATGATCCCCAAATCAAAAAAACTTGGACTAAATAACGACAAAATGATGAGTTTTTGTTATCTTAGAGGTCAGAGCCCAAGCTTATTCGTCAAGAAATTATGTACTATACAGCTCCTCACACACGGAAAATGCTCGATTTTTTCTCGTTTCTCCCTCTATCTTTTGGAGAAGTACCCCTAGGGATAAGAGTTCACTAATTGAACTAAAAAAATCCCCCAAGATATTGTCCAGAAAGTTACAATCAGAAAGGTATTTTGCTAATCAGTATTCAACGGTGACTTGCAACCAAAATCATAAACATCTGAATTAAAACTAACAAGGAGAAAGAGGAAAAATAATGACTCAGGCTAATGATATATTTACAGAAATCAGCCCATCTCAAGAATGGACAGAATTGGTCCTTGATGATGAGAGCGAAATTATTAATATAGAAGCAGAATTTGAAGATGCGGTAGCTCAAGTTAACAGGAAGAATCGCAAGATTTCCACATTACGTCGTCCGGAAACGGCGAAGAAAAAACCCTACACAGAAGATTCGATCCGGATTTATTTACAAGAAATTGGGCGAATTCGTCTGTTAAGAGCTGAAGAAGAAATAGAGCTTGCGCGTAAAATCGCTGACCTATTAGAATTAGAGCAGATACGAGAGAAACTCGCACAAGAGCTCAAACGTATCCCCACCGAAAGAGAATGGGCTAAAGCTGTAGATATGGAGTTACCTGCTTTTCGCCGTCGAATATATCTTGGGAGACGAGCTAAGGAAAAAATGGTGCAGTCGAATCTCCGTTTAGTAGTTTCGATCGCCAAAAAATATATGAATCGGGGTTTATCCTTTCAAGATTTGATTCAAGAAGGATCATTGGGATTAATCAGAGCAGCGGAGAAATTTGACCACGAAAAAGGTTATAAATTTTCTACCTATGCGACTTGGTGGATTAGACAAGCAATAACCAGAGCGATCGCCGATCAATCTCGAACTATTCGCTTACCGGTGCATTTATACGAAACAATTTCGCGGATTAAGAAAACGACCAAAATTCTTTCCCAAGAGATGGGACGTAAACCCACAGAGGAAGAGATTGCTACCCACATGGAAATGACCATTGAGAAATTGCGTTTTATCGCTAAATCAGCGCAATTACCGATTTCTTTAGAAACTCCCATTGGTAAAGAGGAAGATTCACGTTTAGGGGATTTTATCGAAGCAGACGGAGAAACACCAGAGGATGACGTCTCCAAAAACCTACTCAGAGAAGATTTAGAACAAGTCCTTGATAGTTTAAGCCCAAGAGAAAGAGATGTGTTAAGGTTACGCTACGGCTTAGATGATGGTCGAATGAAGACCCTAGAAGAAATTGGTCAGATTTTTGATGTTACCAGAGAACGTATTCGCCAAATCGAAGCAAAAGCCTTAAGAAAGCTACGTCATCCCAATCGCAACAGCATTTTAAAAGAGTACGTCCGCTAATTATTTATTGAGAATTAATTTTCAGGAATGAGTAAAGAAAAAATAGTCGCCATTGTTACAGGAACAATATCTATCCTCTTGGCTGTAGTTTATTTGGTCATAGTGCAAATCCTCGATTTCCGTACGGAAATGCTTCCTGCGCCTCTGGATTGGTAAAAGATAAGGATATAAGATGCTACAGGGGTAAGCTCGAACCCTCTATTGTGAAAGCGGAGCATTTTGCCCTTAAGCTCCAAATTCCTGCCATAATTTGGTAGTTTGACGCAAACTCCGATAATCCCCCTGACCCAGAATCAAATGATCTAGTAGGGGAATATCAAGGAATTGGGCGGCTTTGAGTAACTGTTCGGTTAGATCGAGATCTTCGGTTGAAGGTTCTGTATTTCCTGAGGGGTGATTATGGGCGATAATTAATTTAGTAGCACCTTGTCGAATTGCCTCGCGGAAAATTTCCCGAGGATGGGCTAAGGTTTCTGTAGCGGTACCAATACTAATTACTCTAGTGCCAATGAGAGCATTTTTCACGTCTAACATCAGAATGGCAAAACGTTCTTGAGTTTGCCACATTAGGTCGTGACTAAAAGCGGCTGCTGCTGCATCAGGACTATCGATAATCGCGCGTTGATTCGGTCTTAATTGAAAGACTCGTTTACCCAACTCGATCGCCGCGAGAATAGTGGTGGCTTTAGCAGGACCAATACCTGGTATAGCCATTAATTCTTGAGGGTTGATCTCTCGTAGTACATCGAGGGGATCTCTTTGATCTTTAGCTAATTGTTGGAGAATATGTTGCCCTAAACCTACGGCTGAGAGTTTGCCTTTTCCTTGACCAGTGCCGAGTAGAATAGCGATTAGTTCAGCATTAGAAAGGCTTTTGCTGCCTACATCTAGTAATCTTTCCCGCGGACGTTCGCTAATGGGTAAATCATCGATTCTAAGATTGTAAACCATTACTATAAGTTATAGTTACCATACAATCTTAATGTAACAAAAATAGCTACAGAATTAGTTAATTTTTGTTACTGGGATTGGAGACTTTTTTACTGGTTTTCAATAGGGGTTTGGTTTTCTGGTGTTGGGGTAATAACCCTAAATCGGTAGCTTGTTGGATAACCAATTGATCTTGATGCAAACAGACTTGTAAATCCCAAAAATGTTTCTGAGGATTTCCTGGTAAAATACCTTGAAGTTTAAGCTTAAAAAAGCGGGGTTTTTCTCCTGGTTGTTTAGGCTTTTGTTTAATTTTAACGATCACCACTCGTTGACGGCGATCGCAACTAACTACCTCTCCTCGAATAGAAAAGTATCGCTCAGAAGGATTAGGATCAGGGTTAGTAACCTTTTCCGGTTGCCAAACTCCAACGATTTGTAAGTGTAACTCACCAGTCTTTAATTGGGTACGAGGATAAACCACCCAGAGATGATCCTTAGTCAAGTCCAAATGCTTACGAATTAAACTAATCACCTTTCCTAAGACTACTACTCTGATGGTATTTCCTTGAGGATCTTTCAGATAACCGCGGTTAATTTTTTCCGGGGACATTTGATATTGACCCCGAATTAAACCAATAGCGCGATATTGCTGAGGATTACTAGGTTCACCAATAGGATGTTTGAGATTGTTAGCGGTTGATTTAGCTATGAAATAGCGCTGAAAAAAAGGACTCATACTCAATAGCTAGGGGTCAAGAATAAATATAATTTCAATTATAGTGGGAGGAAATCAGGGATCGATGGTCTTATCTAGAGAACAAAAATTAATCAATAGTTTACGTCCAGGACAAAAAAACCTAGCCAATTGGCGTGGGGGTAAAATGGCGATCACCGCTGTTCCCGGTGCGGGAAAATCTTACAGTCTTTCTGTAGCTGCTGCTTTGACTATAGCACGTGAGGGTTTAAATTCAGAACGTCAGTTAGTGATTGTTACCTATACCCGTTCAGCTGCTGCGGGTATTAAACAGAAAGTGCGTAATTGTCTCCAAGAGTTGGGTTTACCACAGGTTGGATTTTTGGTCCAAACTCTCCACGGTTTGGCTTTGAATATCGTCAATCGTCACCCAGAATTAGACGCTCTCGACTTAGAAACGACTGGTATCATTGAACTCACTAGTGGTCATCAGCTGCTCAGAGATACCATCGAAAAATGGCTATCTCAATCCTCTCCTGTTTACCCTCGTTTAATCCAAGGGATTCGCTTCGATGGGGAAGAAACCGAAAGATTGCGCCGTGACTCGGTTTTACGAACGGAAGTCTTACCAAGTTTAGCTTATACGATGATTAGGGAGGCAAAAAGTTCTGGTTTAAGTCCTCAAGATTTAGCCCAATTGGGTCAAAATAGTCAGGAGCAATATCCCATCCTAGCGATCGCCTCTGAATTGTATCAACAGTATCAAGCACAACTGAAGGAACAGAATTACATCGACTATGACGATTTAATTTTAGCCGCTTTAAAGGTTTTAGAACATCCCCGAGTGCGTTCGATGTGGCAACGTCAAGTCTATGCTGTTTTTGAAGATGAAGCCCAAGATTCTAGTCCTCTCCAAGAGCGTTTGATCACTATTTTAGCTCAAGACCCTGATGATCCTAATCTAGTTAATCTAATCAGAGTTGGTGACCCTAATCAAGGGATTAACTCAACTTTTACTCCCGCTGACCCTATTTACTTTAATTGGTTTTGTCAAAGTTGTGAACGAGAGCAAAAATTGGGGACGATGTATGAAGCCGGAAGAAGTAGTCAAGTAATTATCGATACTGCTAATCTAGCCCTAGACTGGATGAACGACTTTTATCGTCAAACCCAACCTGAGCACGTCGATTTACCCTTTCGCTATCAAAAAATTATCCCTGTTAGCAGTAATCTCGATCCTCAAATCGATTCCAATCCCCATCCTGAGGGTTTAGGTGTAGAAATCTCCTTCTCGGAGGATATTTATCAAAGCGTGACAATTATTGGCGATCGCGTACTTAAATTATTGACAGAATATCCTCAACGCAATGCAGCTATCCTCGTCAGGGAAAATCGTCAAGGTAGTTTTCTCGCTGAACAACTCAATTATCTGCAATCACAACATAATATCAGAGTTTATGAGGTCAATGAGGCTCAACGTCATTCCCAAATTCCTGAGGAAATCCTCGCCTTACTCTATTTTTTAGAGCGTCCCCATTCACCGGATAAGTTGAAAAAAGCCCTATTAGTTTTAGCCCAACGTCAACTGATTCCTCCGGAGGATTTTAACGCTTTAACTACCTATCCCGAAGAGTTTCTCTATCCCACACCCCTGACTCCGATTCAATCCCCTAGTATTGCTCATCTGTGTCGTAGTTTACTCAAAGCCAAGTTAGAATTACCCGAATATCAATTGCTTCCTTTTTTGGGTATGACTCTCAGATACGCTGGACCAGAGTTAACCATTCTACAGCAATTATCCGACAAGGTTAATCAACAATTGCACGGTGGTACTTCTCTAGCTAAACTAATCGCTATCCTCACAGAAATGATTAATAACCAAGAAAAATTTATCCCTATAGAAGAGGATAACCAACAACAATATACTCATCCTGGTCAATTAACGATTATTACCATGCACAAAGCCAAGGGGTTAGACTGGGATTATGTCTTTATTCCTTTTCTACACCGAGATACCCTCCCTGGTGAGTTAAAGGTCAATAACAATGCCCAATTTTTGGGTGATTTTACCTTAGCACAGGTTGCGCGCACACAATTACGTCATGCTCTACACGCCCAATTCCAAGGTAAACCGATTACTATCCTTAACCAGAAGGAAGCGTGGTTAGAAGCAAAAAGACTGAAAATAGCCGAAGAATTTCGGTTATTTTACGTAGCGATAACCAGAGCGAAACGGTTGCTCTGGTTAGCTGCTGAAAACTTAGCCCCTTTTTCTTGGTCCACTGTCCAAAAGCAGCAGAGGATTAAGTTAACTGAGAAAACACCCGCAGATATTTTGCTGTACTTAAAGCAAATAGGCAAAATTTAAAACAAAAAACCGGCTTAAACCGGTATCTGAAATTGGTTATAATGAGCCAACGGTAACTACACTATTGAGCTTTTTTGTTTTTGTGAGCTTTTTTCAAACCAGGTAAAGCAGCTAGAGCGAAACCAGTACCAAGGATGGTCATGGGTTCGGGAACTCTCCCTGTCTCGAAGTCGTCGATTATGAAATCATAATCGTTAGGACCGCTGATTTCGAGTTGAATTTGGCTAACACTTGTTAGGTTAACGGTAGGAAATGATGAGAGAGGAATAAAGAAAGGACCGGTTTGACCAGGTGTGGTTAACTGTGTAAAAGAGTCGGGACCAAGAGTGATCTTAACTGTAGCACCTTGGTCATTATTGAGAATGTTGAAACCGATTCTATCCTCTCCATTTGGTATTAAATTAAAAGGTCCACCGGTACTGTAAGTTAAGGTAGCAACACTGGTTACATTGGGAGGGTTGTTAACAGCCAAAACTGGAGCTCCATCATCTTCAACAGCACCATCTACACTGAGAGTAGCCTCAATCCTTCCTGTACCTGTAACGCAAAAGTTATATTCTCTAGTGGTGCTGATTGTATCGCCGGGATCAGGGGTAGAAGTACCTGAAACACATGAACCAGGGAAAACTTCTTCATATATATCGCCGGTGTTGAAATTATCGATTAAAACAGCAGCGTTAGCTTGACCTGCGGTTAGAGCGAGTGCGCTCAATCCTAAAGTAGAGAGAACTAGTAATTTTTTCATGTTTTTTCGAGAATTGTTGCAATCCAATGGGTATGAATCAGTAAAACGAGAGTTGGTGTATCTAGATAACTATTGAGCTTTTTTGTTTTTGTGAGCTTTTTTCAAACCAGGTAAAGCAGCTAGAGCGAAACCAGTACCAAGGATGGTCATGGGTTCGGGAACTTTCCGTGTGTTGAAGTTATCAGCTCTAAAGTCAAAGTCATTAGGACCTGAAATTCTTAATTGGATGGAGTTGACCGCGGTAAAAATAGGAGCGGGAGAAAAGGCGCTAAAGGGTATGGTTAATTGACCTGTGTACCCACGTGCAGTTGTTACTGAAAATGACGTCCCATTAACGGTCACTTCAACAGTAGCACCTCGATCATTATTTAGAATATCCAAGGAGAAAACATCTTCACCATTTGGGGTTAGGTTATAGGGAGAACCAAGTGTATAGCTGAGAGTAGTAATACTGGTTCCATTAGAAGGGTTAGAGATGGACAGATCCGGGGTTCCGGGAGGGATAGCAGTTGTATCATCTATAGAAAGGGTAGCCCTGTTTCTAGAGCTACCACCGATGATTTCGAATTCATAGTCTCTTGTACCACTGATAATATCACCGGGAGCACCAGTGCTACTGCCTGTGAAGGTAGTGTTAGAGCCCGTTTTGAAGACAGGACCAGTGTCAAAGTTATCGATGATCACAAGAGCATTAGCTTGACCTGGGGTTAAAGCCAAGGCACTCAGGCTAAGGGTAGAAATAGCTAATAGTTTTTTCATGTTTTTTTGAGAGTTTGTCAACCGTAAATCAGTTATATAGATATGGCAGTAGCTAAAATATAGTCTGACTCGTTATCAATTTAACTTATACCCAAAAAAAAGTCTAGATATTTTGCCCAACTTTACCAAATCTTTAAAAAAGTAAGAGAGTCGATGGTTTTGCCCTTAACTTTTGACGATCGCCCCAAAATCAGCCAAAACTCTACTGTGGTTGCGCAATAAACCGAGTAAATTGAGTCTATTTTCCCGGATAGCCAGATCTTCGGCCATAATTAAGACGCTGTCTTCCCCGTCAAAGAAGTTGGCGACGATGGGGTTGATTTGAGCTAAAGCATCTACCAGGAGTTGATAGTTGCGCTCTTTTTGTGCTCTTTTGGTCGTCGGCTCTAGGTCTAAAAGTGCTTGATAGAAAGCTTTTTCCGAGTTTTTCTCCAAGATACTAGGGTTGATTAGGGATGTAGCTGCTAAAATGCTGGTGTCTAGGTTTCCCTTAACCGCTAATCGGGTGGAACGGTTGACAGTTTCGTAAATTTGTGCTAGTAAGCCGTTATCACGAATTTGTTGCAGGAAGAGGGCGCGATCGCGTAGGTCTAACAGATTAGCTAGGGCTCGTTCGAGATACTCCCTGTCTCCTTCTGGTAAGACGGCGTTAACCAAATCATAGTCAACTTTTAGTTCATCCTGTAACAAAGTGCGGATTCTCTGACTAAAAAATTCTTCCAGTTGGGGTAAGGGGGAGGGTTTTTCGGGATGGATAGTGACGAAATCTCGGCAGATTTGGGTAAGTAAATCCCCTAGATTGATTGGTAATTGGGCATCCCAGGTGATCAGTATAATACCATTAGCTGCACGTCGTAGAGCAAAGGGGTCAGAAGAACCAGTGGGGAGTAAACCCAAGCCAAAGATATTAACGAGGGTATCGAGGCGATCGCTAATTCCCACAACTTGTCCGGTGAGGGATTGGGGCATTTGATCTTCAGCGCTTCTAGGGAGATAATGTTCCCGGATACCTTGAGCAACTATTGCCGATTCACCACTAACTAGGGCGTATTTTTCCCCCATGATTCCCTGCAACTCGGGGAATTCATAGACCATTTGGGTAACCAAATCTGCTTTGGCCAACATTGCGGTACTTTCGATTTCGTTGCGTTGTTGACTATCTAAGCCCAATTGGTCACAGAGCAGTTGGCTAATTTCCATGATGCGATCTACCTTATCGCGCATTGAGCCCAATTCTTCTTGAAAGGTAACATTTTCTAACTGAGGGAGATAACTTTCCAGGTGTTCATCACAATCTGCTTGATAAAAGAATTGAGCATCGGCTAATCTAGCTCTGATTACCCGTTCATTTCCCGAGGCGATAATCGCTGATTTAGCCGGATCTCCGTTGCTGATGGTGATAAATTGGGGAAGGAGATTACCCTGACTATCCTGTAAAGGGAAATAGCGTTGATGGGTAACCATCACGGTAGTGATTACTTCTGTGGGTAAACTGAGAAATTTTTCTTCAAATTCGCCGACGATAGCGGTGGGCCATTCTACGAGATTAACCACTTCGGTGAGTAAATCTTCGGGTATGATCGCTATAGCGCCATGGGCAGCGGCTTGAGATTGAATTTGCGCGGTAATTTGGCTACGTCTTAGGGTTGGATCAACTTCTATATAAGCCCGTTTGAGGGAGTCTAGATAATCGGCGGCGTGGTCAATAACCACTGGTCTGGGGTGTAGGACTCTATGTCCCAAACAATAGCGATCGCTGCTAATTGTGGTGGAACCGTTGACCAAATCTACCGGTAATACCTCTGTATCTAACAAAGCGACTAAACTGCGAATAGGACGAGGAAAGCGTAAATCCCCGTCGGACCAACGCATAAACCGTTTTCCCTGGAGTTTACTAATCCATTGGGGAATCAAACGCTGTAATAAACTAGCAGTAGCTTCCCCTGGTATTTTTTTTTGAATAAAGACGAACTCTCCTTTATCGGTGTTTCTGATTTGGAGACTGGAGATATCTACCCCTTGTTTACGAGCGAATCCTTGGGCTGCTGGTGTCGGTTGATCGTCTTTAAAAGCTACTTGAACTGAAGGTCCGATGATTTCTTCTTCCCTGTCTGGTTGTTGACTATTTAACCCTTTAATCAGGATACTGAGGCGTCGTGGTGTCCCGTATGTGTCGATACTGGTTGGGGTCAATAATTGTTCTTGCAGACTAAGGGGAATATATTCTTGCCATTGTTGTAAAGCACTATCAACAAAATCTGCGGGTAATTCTTCTGTACCAATTTCGAGTAAGAATGTGGGCATAAGTAGTATGATCAGTATCAGCTAATTATCTGATGTTATCACATACCATCTACATCTCTTACAGAAAAAGGGTGCCTAGGCACCCTCAATCAAGCAATTAAGCGAGTAACTCTTTAACCTTAGTCATGATTCCTTCCGGGTCAATACCCTGATGGGGGAATTGTTCCCAAAGACCACCGCAACCCTCCTTATGGGTACCGAGATAGGCGAATTTAGGTGTCAAACCACGTTCTAGTAACCAAGAGCCAAAACGACTACCCAAACCGGTGCGACGGTTAAAGGCTTCCACGACCATAACCAGGGGAGATTGACCGATTTTAGCCATCATCTCTTCGTCAACCACATTGAGAGTAGGTTTGTTGATCAAACCGAGATCGATACCCTCTTGTTTGAGACGTTCAACCGCGTCTAGAGAACGATATAAAGCATCCCCGAAGCTAACGATATAACCGGCTGTCCCTTCGCGAATAACTTCGTCTTTACCCGGGACAAAGGTATAATCATCCCCAAAGAAATCATTACCCTCGCTATTGAGGATATTGGGAACCTTAGAACGAGTAGAGAAGATAAAGCGCAAACCAGGGTCAAAGAAAACCGCTTTAACACAGGCTTTCATCTGATTAGCGTCAGCGGGGAAATATAAACTAGTGGGGTAACCATCGTCTAAACCGTTATCAGCGAAGAAGTTATTAATCCCAAAGTGACAGGTATTATCCGCCATATCATCAATTCCCGCGTGGGAGAAGTGACACAACAGGTTAGAGAAGTTTAACCGCGCCATGGTAATTTCCGAGATACACATTTCCAGGAAAGCGCTAAAGGTAGCGAAGATACCCTGTTTACCCTTGGCCATGCCGAAACCTGCTGCGGCGGAGAGGTTACCTCTTTCCATAATCCCGCCACTGACGTAGATTTCAGGGAAAGCATCGCGAATTTGTTTGAGTCCACAAGAACCTTCTAGGTCACTATCTACACAGAGTACCTGATTTTTGCGCTCTGACTCAGTCAGATTGCTTAAAATGGAGACTACCGTATCACCAAAGACGTTACGGTTAGAACCCATATTGGTACCAGAGCCTAGGAAAGTATAGGTCTGTTTCGGTTTTTCAATACTGTTGAGATATTCGACCGCAGCGGTTAAACCACGTTTTTCTAGATATTGTAGGGCTAGTTTCAGGGAGATAACGTCGTGTCCATGGGTTGAACCTTCTAAACCTTCGATGCCAACGCACATCGGACGATGATTAATCACGGCTACGGGTCCGGGAGTGCTGATCGCTTCACAAATACGACTGTATAACCCGTCGAGATCTTCCCCATCCCCTTCGAGGACGGTTAAACCGTGTCCGGAGAGGGTTTTGTTCAGGTCGTAACCGGGGAGATATTGGGAAGGATGTCCAGCGATGGTGACATCGTTGGCGTCGATAAGTAACTTAACATTAATCTTTTGTGCTACAGATAAACGTGCCGCCTCAGCGTCGTCTCCTTCCTGTTGAGAACCATCCGAACCAAGACAAAAGACGGTTTTACCCGGGTTGGCGATCGCCACTCCATTGACGTAGGGCCATAAATGTCCCAAACGTCCTGAACTGAATTTAACCCCAGGGGTTAGTCCGAGTTCGGGGTGTCCGGGTAATCCTGAGTGGGCTTCACGATAGTGTAAGAGACGTTCTGCGGGTAATTCACCGTGGAGGGTAGCCATGAGATATTGGGTGGCGACCCTGTGTCCTGCTTCATCAAAGAAAATGGGGACAAAGTCATCGGGATAGCTTCGAAACAGAGCGTCGAGAATCATCACTTCTGGGACAGTGTCATAGGGACCACCGGTGTGACCACCTACACCCCTAGCCGCACCCGTAGCGGTGAAAAAGACGATCGCATCGCGACAAAGTTGGATATTAGCCTGAAGGGCTTGTTTTTGTTCGGGAGTCAGAGTTTTTTGATTCTTGTCTAGGGTGATGGTTTGATAGGCACCTAGATCAAGGGGAAAGCTTGCTGTAGCAACAGTCATGGTTTGTTTTTGGAGATATTTACTATAGAGTTTGGCTTCTTTTGGTAGTAGAAGTCATAATCTTTATCTAGCAGTCTATATCTATCGGTTCAAACTGTCTAGATATTTGGCAAGATCAAATAAAAGCGATCGCCTCGAGAACAATTTTGGCGATCGCTCGCGATAGCTATTTTTTTTTCTGACTCCGTTTCTCGTTCTCTTGACGACGGCGATCGCGCCATTCTAAAGTAGTTAGATAGAGAACTCCGCCACTTACTACTACTAATAGAACAATAGCCAAGAGAAAGAGAGTATTGAGAATAGTACTTGTTCCCATAACCTAGAAGCCATTACGCGCCCAGACTACCATCGTAATGGACCAAGTAAATAAAACTAACAGAGCAACCCAACCTAAAGTAAGAATATCCATGTTTTCTTTATCAGTGCTAAACAACAATATCAATTATCATAGCAAGAGGGATGATCAAGTTAAAACAACAGCCAGATAAATTAGCAGCCATACTGCAGAATCTCCCTACCAATCCGGGAGTATATCTGATGAAAGCCGAAAATGGGGATATTCTCTACATCGGTAAATCCAAACAACTGCGCTCCCGGGTGCGTTCCTACTTTCAAGAGAGTCAAAACCTGACCCAACGTATCGCTGTGATGGTCAATCTGGTAGCGGATCTTGAGTATATCATCACCGATAGCGAAGCGGAAGCCTTAGCTTTAGAAGCCAATCTGATTAAACGACATCAACCCCCCTACAACGTTTTACTCAAGGACGATAAAAGCTATCCCTATCTTTGTATTACTTGGTCCGAAGCTTATCCTCGTATTTTTATTACCCGTAAGCGTCAAGTCAAGCACAACCAAGATCGTTACTATGGACCCTTTGTCGACGTTAAACAATTACGTCAAACCCTAGAACTAGTCAAAAGACTCTTTCCCTTACGTCAGCGTCCTCGACCTCTATTTAAAGACCGTCCCTGTCTCAATTACGACCTAGGACGTTGTCCAGGGGTATGTCAACAATTGATTACTAGGGAGGAATATCGTCAAACTCTAGAAAAAGTAGCTATGGTCTTTCAAGGAAGAACAACAGAGTTAAACAAAATCCTCCAAAGGCAAATGGAACAAGCCGCTCTTGAGTTAAAATTCGAGCAAGCAGCACGATTGCGCGACCAGATCCAGGGATTAAATAGTCTATTTGCGACCCAGAAAGTCTCCCTACCCGATGAACGGATTTCTAGAGACGCGATCGCCCTGGCTGCAGATTCAAAGCAATGTTGTGTACAACTGTTTCAAATCCGGGGAGGACATCTAGTCAACCGTTTAGGTTTCTTTACCAGTGATGTTCAAGCTCATCCTGGGACGATTTTACAACGAGTCTTAGAAGAACATTATCTCCAGGTGGAAGAGGGTGAAATTCCCAAGGAAATTTTAAGCCAATATCCCCTCCCTGAAGCAGAGATCCTCTCTAGTTGGTTAACCCAACGCAAAGGTCAGAAAGTTACCATCACCGTTCCTTTGCGTCAAACTAAAGCAGAATTAGTCGCTCTAGTGGCTAAAAACGCTGACCAGGAACTGAACCAAATTCAGCAAAAAAGAGCCGAAAATCAACGAGCTTTAGCAGATTTAGCCCAAATTCTCCATCTACCTCAACTTCCCCACCGGATCGAAGGTTATGATATCTCTCATCTTCAGGGGACAAACGCGGTGGGATCCCAAGTAGTTTTTATCGCTGGAGTACCAGCTAAACAACATTATCGTCACTATAAAATCAAAAATCCGGAAGTCAAAATCGGTCACTCCGATGACTTCGCTAGTTTAGCAGAGGTTATCCGACGTCGTTTTCGTCATGGTCAAACCGAGGAATTACCCGATTTAATTATGATCGATGGAGGGAAAGGTCAACTTTCCGCGGTGATGAAAGTACTCACAGAAATCAATCTCGCTTCAGAATTAACCGTAATTAGTTTAGCTAAACAGAAAGAAGAAATCTTCCTCTGGGGTGAATCTCATCCCCTACCTACCCATCCTTCTCAACCTGGGGTACAGTTGTTATGTCGTCTCCGGGATGAAGCCCATCGTTTTGCCCTTAGTTTTCACCGTCAATTAAGGATGAGAAAGGCTTTCTAAACCTATGACCATCGGGTTCTACAACGATAAATGCTCCTGATAGTTCCACTTCGGAGTAATTTTTGAGAATTCGCGCTAATTCTCCGTGAACTGCATTAAGCCGACACGAGTTTAATGTCTTCAGCCGCTACTAAAGCGATAGCATATTGCAGACAAGCACGAATATCTTCAATTTGTAAATCAGGGTAGTAATCCTCAATAATTGAGCTGAAAGAGAGTCCCTCATTGAGCAATTCAAGAACACTTTGCACAGTGATGCGTGTTCCTTCTATGCAGGGCTTCCCAAAATGAATTTGAGGATTAACGGAAATTCTATACATTGTTGTCACTTGGTCGCAAGACAACTTTATTTTAGATCACATTGTTCGGGAGTTCCCTATAACCACTCTTGTTTTACTTATCACCACAAATACGGGAGATCCGTGAGTTAAACCACTTCTCAAAGCGATCGCCTAAAGCGGGGAGAGAGTATTCGGTTTCTGCTTGTTGACGACAGGATATCCTGTCTATTTGGTCAAGATTATTAATTGCTTCTACTAAACCATCAACGCTATCAGGGGTAACTAAAAAACCCGTTTTCCCGTGGCGAATAATTTCTGTTGGTCCCCCGCGAGCATAACTAATCACAGGTACACCACAGGCTAAGGCTTCAATAGCCACGTTGCCAAAAGCTTCCACCCAACGAGGAGTCATCAAGAGAGCGCGACAACGTCTTAATTGCGCTTGTAACTCTCTAGTAGGTAAAAAGCCACAATATTCCCTCGCTCCCTCGGGATAATCTTGATTAATCTTTTCCCAATACTGTTGGTCTTGAATTTTCCCCCAAATCTTGAGAGGTATTCCCGTTTTCACCGCCGCAGCCACAGCGTCTTCTAAACCCTTTTCCGGTGCGATCCGACCTACCCACCCCAGATAATCATCTGGTTGGGCACAAAAATCATAGACTGATAAATCAACAGCACTTCCCAAAATTGTACAAGCATCGGCAAAAGGAAAAGTTTCGGCTTGTGAGCGAGTATATACCCCAAAAGTTCCCTGCTTAGCCTTAGCGACTCTAGTCATGACCAAATCTAAAGCATCCGAGAGAGAACCCATACTGATAAAATGAGCGATAGGAGTGGTAAAAAACCTCGTCAGATAAAAAGGTAACCAATCAAAAGCAAAGTTAACCAATAAATCGTACTCTTGTGCCACGGTATGGGCGTATTCCCAGATATTAGCTAAAACCGAGTCTGATGGTAAAGAGATAGGAACATCTCGACTTTGAGTTTGAGCGGGAATTTGTAAATTACCAGGTATTTCTACTATCTGAATATTATTGAGTACCGAACCAGTAGGCGCAACCACACGGACTTGGTGTCCTCGTCTTTGCATTTCCTCTGCTAAATTATACAGGGTTAATTCCACGCCTCCGCCTAATCCCGAACCGAGAGGACCCACTGGCGTAGAGAGAAATAGTAACTTTAACATAGATTTATAAATTGAGAGAATCAGAAGATTTAAACTCAGGATCTTTCCCCGGGGGATTAGAGGGAGGGTTGTCTATGGGTATGGGTGTAGGATTAATTTGACTTAAAGCCCATTTAGCTACTTCTCGGACTTCCGGGTCGTTATCATCTAAAGCATGGTAGATGATCGGACGAATTTGATTCATTAATTCGTATAATTTGGTTAAATCACGAATAGCGTTTTTCCGAACTTGGGCATTTTGATCTTGTAAAGAGATAACTAGAGCGTGATTCATGGGTCTGAGGGTTTTAGCGCTTACTTCGGATAAGGCTTCTA
>CALGKL010000128.1 GCA_937930495.1 uncultured Gloeocapsa sp. | reverse complement strand
TACCATCCGTCGCTACGGTAGTATAGCAGCAGCAGTAGAAGCAGGGATAATTACCCAAGGGGTAATGTATGAATGCGTCCGCAATCAAGTACCTTTTTGTTTAGCAGGTTCAATCCGTGATGATGGTCCTCTACCGGATACAGAGATGGATTTAATCAAAGCACAAACAGAATACGCCAGACTCTTAAAAGGAGCAGACATGGTGTTAATGCTATCTAGTATGCTCCACTCCATCGGTGTAGGCAATATGACCCCCGCCGGTGTCAAAATGGTTTGTGTAGATATCAATCCAGCGGTTGTGACTAAATTGAGCGATCGCGGTTCCATCGAATCAATCGGAATCGTTACCGACGTAGGTTTATTTTTGAGCTTGTTAATTAAGCAACTCGAGCAGCTCACCAACGCTTACGAACCAGTTAAAGTCTAAATTACCCAGGGAGGAAAAGAGTGAGGACTCAGGAGTGACTATACATAATGGATGATAGTTGAGTACCTGGTCAAAAGCTTCCCGCTCCCTACCTGTTCGCTCTTTTACCTTTTTTTAACCCCATTTAACCTAAATATAAGATAAAAATGACCGTTTCTAGCCCTTCTCGTACGATTCGTATCGGTTCACGCAAAAGTCAATTAGCTCTAGTACAAACTCATTGGGTACAAGGAGAATTAGAAAAAAACTTCCCGGATATCTCCTTTGAGGTGATAGAAATGAGTACCCAAGGGGATAAAATCCTCGATGTAGCCCTAGCTAAAATAGGAGATAAGGGGTTATTTACTAAAGAATTAGAGCAAGGAATGCTCAATCAAGAGATAGATTTAGCGGTACATTCTCTCAAAGACTTACCCACTAAACTACCTGATGGTTTAATCCTCGGTTGTGTTACCGCTAGAGTCAACCCCGCAGATGCTCTGGTAGTCAACCCTAAACATCAGGATAAACAATTAGATACCCTACCAGAGGGAGCGGTAATCGGGACATCCTCTTTGAGAAGATTGGCACAATTGAGACATTACTACCCTCATCTAGCTTTTAAAGATGTGCGCGGTAATGTTAATACCAGACTAGCTAAACTAGACGCGGGAGAATATGACGCCATTATTCTAGCGGTAGCAGGTTTAGAACGTCTCGGTCTGAGCGATCGCATTCACCAAGTCATACCAGATGAGATCTCCCTACACGCGGTAGGACAAGGCGCCCTGGGGATCGAATGTCGTCAAGGTGATCGAGAAATCCTGGAAATTATCAAAGTCCTCGAAGATGTGGCTACACGCGATCGCACTTTAGCAGAAAGAGCTTTTTTACGTGAGTTAGAGGGAGGTTGTCAAGTTCCTATTGGCGTAAACACCAGGATCGCAGGAGATAATCTTACCTTAATTGGGATGGTAGCTAGTTTAGACGGTAAAACCCTAGTGAAAGACCAAGTTACAGGAAAAAGCAGCGCTGCAGAAGCTTTAGGAGTAGAATTAGCTCAAAAACTACGCCAACAGGGAGCAGGAGAGATTCTCGCGGCTATATTTGCCGAAATTCAACGTTAATAATCTAGTTTTGGGCGCTGTTTCTTGCGCCCCTAGTTTATTAATTACAATCGATACATTTATTCCCGAAAAATCTGCTCTTTGAGCAGAATCAGAGGAAGAACAAAAAACAATTGCCCAGACAATCAATAGCAAATAACTTTAGCTATTTCAGAAGCATTATTGATATTTAAGCATATAATAAATGCAAGATAATCATAATCGAGGCGAGATTGTAACAAATTAAACAACATTCCCGAGAAAAATCCACCACAATAAAACCGAAAATCTCAGTTAAAAATATGCTTGAGTCAGTAAAAACCCTTTGTCCATATTGTGGTGTGGGTTGTGGGTTAGAAGTATCACCCCAGAAAACAAATACAGAAGAAGGTAAACCCACCTGGAAAGTCACAGGCGATCGCCTACACCCTTCGAGTCAAGGAATGGTCTGTGTTAAAGGAGCAACAGTTACTGAATCTTTATACCATAATCGGCTAGAATATCCTATGATTAGGGACTCTCTCGAAGAACCTTTTCGACGTTGCAGTTGGGATGAAGCCTTAAACCAGATTGTCGAACGCATCAAATTTGTCCGCAACACACAAGGTGCAGATGCTATCTGTATGTATGGCTCCGGTCAATTTCATACGGAAGATTATTATCTAGCCCAAAAACTGCTCAAAGGTTGTCTAGGAACAAACAACTTTGACGCCAACTCTCGTCTCTGTATGTCCTCGGCGGTGTCTGCGTATCAGGAAAGCTTTGGAAGTGATGGTCCACCCTGTTGTTATGATGACCTAGAAGAAACCGACTGCGCCTTTTTGATTGGTACTAACACAGCAGAATGTCACCCCATAGTCTTTAACCGTCTCCATAAGCACCTCAAAAAAAACCGTAAAGCCAAACTAATCGTAGTCGATCCTCGTCGTACCAAAACCGCAGAAGCTGCTGATTTACACCTAGCTATCAAACCCGGTACAGATATTGACCTACTCCATAGCATTGCCTACTTACTCTTGAGATGGGGAGAAATTAACAGCTATTTTATCGATGAATGTACCCAAGGTTTTCCCCAATACGCCCAACTCATCGAACATTATCCCCCCGAAATAGTCGCTAAAACCTGTGGAATCTCCGTCAATGAAATCATTAAAGCGGCTAAATACTGGAGTCAAGCCAATCGGGTACTATCTCTTTGGTCTATGGGGATTAACCAGTCAGCAGAAGGAACAGCCAAAGCCAGAACCTTGATCAATCTACACCTGATGACGGGACAAATTGGCAAACCAGGGGCTGGTCCTTTTTCCTTGACTGGTCAACCCAACGCTATGGGAGGAAGAGAAGCCGGAGGATTAGCCCAACTTTTACCAGGTTATCGCTCTGTAGTCAATGCCGAACATCGTCGGGAAGTGGAGGAATTCTGGGGATTACCACCTGGAAGTATTTCCCCTCACAAGGGCAGGGATGTTTGGCAAATGATTCTAGGTTTAGAACGACAAGAAATAGGTTTATTGTGGATCGCCGCTACTAATCCCGCTGTGAGTATGCCAGATTTAACACGTACTAAGGCTGCCTTACGCAAATCCCCCTTCACCATCTATCAAGACGCCTATTATCCCACAGAAACCTCAGCCTATGCTCATATTCTCCTCCCCGCGGCTCAATGGAGCGAAAAAACCGGAACAATGACTAATTCTGAACGTGTGGTAACTCTTCTGCCTCAATTTCGCTTAGCCCCAAAAGAAGCTAAACCAGATTGGCAAATCTTCGCCGAGGTAGGGAAAAGACTAGGATTTACCCAACAATTTAACTTCCCCGATGCTGCTGCTGTTTACGCTGAATTTGTGCAGTTAACCAAAGGACGTGTTTGTGATCTCACGGGAATAACTCACGCTAAATTAAAGAGTGGTGGACCTATACAATGGCCCTATCCAGAGGGAAAATCTTTAGATAATAAACGTTTATATAGTGATTTTCGCTTTCCTACCCCCGATGGACGGGCTAGATTTGCCGTTTATCATTCTCGCGGTTTAGCTGAACCCCCTAACTCTGAATATCCCTATATTCTTACCGTGGGGAGACTCTATGGTCATTGGCATACCCAAACTCGCACAGGTCATATTGCTAAAATCAAAAAAATGCACCCCCATCCCTTTTTGGAAATTCATCCTCGAGATGCAATGAAGCTCAATATCGCCGATGGTGAATGGTTAGAAGTGCGATCGCCAAGAGGTAAGGCGCGTTTTCCTGTTCAAATAACTAACAATATTACCCCGGGTACTGTCTTTGTCCCCATGCATTGGGGTAGTCTTTGGGCTGATAATGCTGAAGCTAACAGTCTTACACATTCGGAAGCTTGTCCTATTTCCCGACAACCGGAACTTAAAGCTTGTGCCGTAAAGTTAGTCGCTATCAATAAGATTCAACAACCCCAATTTATTCAAGATTTGTATGTGAAAATAGGACTATGAAAACCGAATTTTTTGACTTTGAAGCTGATTTTGTGGATAGTTTACGCTGTATTCCTATGATAGTGCGTTTGAAGTTAGATACCTGCGGTGTCAAATTAAAACTCACTCACTGGCATAGCTTGACTACAGCAGAAAGAGAGCTGTTAGTCTCTCTCCCCTGTAATCATCCCCATGAGGTGATAACCTATAAGAATTTCTTGCAAAGTCTGATTATCCAAAAAACTAATACACCTGCAGTGGAAATAGCAGTTAACCCTAACCCTCCTTGGCTAGATGCTAACATTATCCCTGTAGAGGTCATCGCTAAAGCCTTAGAATTTGGGGTTACTCTCGAGACAAAACAATGGCAAAGTTTAACACCTCTACAACGTTTCGCTTTAATTAAATTGAGTCGTCCTAGTCATGAAAATAGCAATTTTTATCCCGCTTTACTAGAATTTAATCTTTGTTCT
>CALGKL010000127.1 GCA_937930495.1 uncultured Gloeocapsa sp. | reverse complement strand
CGCTCAAGTTTATACCTTTTCTATTCGTCGAACAGGTGATGAACATATAGTAGGACCTGAACAACAACAAGAAAGAGATAATACCTTCTATCTTCTCCCGATTAAACCTATTCAACTATTATTAGCTCATTTAAGCTTATTTTTTACTCGTCCCAGGTCATATCTCCGAACTCTAGGTTTAGCTTGGAGTACTCGTCGTTATGGAGTCGTCGGGACGATCTATCAACTATTTTATTTTCTCGAAGCAGGGATAGTCGCTCAACAAATTCGCCAAAAACAAATACAACACCTACACAATCATTTTGGTGACTCAAGTTGTACCGTAGCCATGTTGGCTGCTTCTTTAGGAGGTTTTACCTTTAGTTTTTCTCTACATGGTCCTTATATCTTCTTCAATCCCTATGTCTGGAGACTTGATGTTAAAATCGAACGGGCTTTATTTGTCGCTTGTATCAGTAACTATTGTCGCAGTCAAGGAATGATTTTTAGCTCTACTGATAGCTGGAAGAAAATGTATGTCGTCCATTGTGGGGTAGATCCTGATTTATTTACTCCCGTTACTCATCAAGGTTTAGGCTTAAATTTACTTTATTTGGGAAGATTAGCCGCAGTCAAGGGTTTACCCATACTCTTTGAAAGTATCGCTCAACTGAAAACCTTTTTTCCCGAATTATGTCTTAATTTAATCGGAGACGGTCCAGAAAGAGCTAAATTAGTATCTCTGGTGGAAGAATTGGAGATAAAGGATAATGTCAAATTTCTCGGTTACAAATCCCAAGCTCAAGTCAGAGAACAATTACAACAGACAGATATATACGTACTGCCGAGTTTTGCTGAGGGTGTCTCCGTATCTTTGATGGAAGCAATGGCAGCGGGAGTACCAGTGGTAACTACTCAAATTGCAGGAGTCAACGAATTGGTCGAAAATGGGGAAAGTGGTTATATCGTACCCCCAGGAGATGTGAGTTCCTTAACGGAAAAATTGACCCTACTGATTAAAGATCCTCAATTGAGACAACGGTTTGGTCAAGCAGGGAGAAAAAAAGTGGCAACAGAATTTAATCTCAACGACGAGGGAAATTGGTTGGCTAAAATCATGAAAACCTATCTCAATTCGCCAGACCAAGTGTCCTCCCTCCCCATAAGAGAAAATCAGAGAATATCTTCCCTTTAAATCCAATTAATATGTTAAGATTTTTAAAAGATAATTAAAATTGTATGAGTTAAACCTGTAACCATTACCCATGGGCAAAAAGCCAATTGTCGCTATCTCTCACTTAGGCTGTGAAAAAAATCGCATAGATTCAGAACATATGTTGGGCTTGCTGATCCAAGCGGGCTATCGAGTAGATGCAAATGAAGAAATAGCCGATTATGTCATCGTCAATACCTGTAGCTTTATCGAAGCAGCTAGAACAGAATCAGTAAGGACTCTGGTAGAACTCGCAGAAGCGGATAAGAAAATTATCATAGCAGGTTGCATGGCTCAACATTTCCAGTCTCAACTACTAGAAGAATTGCCAGAAGCAAGAGCGATCGTGGGGACAGGGGATTATCAGAAAATTGTTGAAGTTATCGAAGCGGTAGAAAAAGGAGAAAGAGTCCAAGCAGTATCTGAGCAACCAGTATATATAGCTGATGAAAGTTTACCTCGCTATCGGACTACCACAGAAGCAGTAGCCTACCTCAGAGTAGCCGAAGGCTGTGACTATGGTTGTTCCTTTTGTATCATACCCCAATTGCGCGGGAAACAGCGATCGCGATCGCTCGAATCAATCGTCAAAGAAGCGAAAATCCTAGCAGACCAAGGGGTAAAAGAGATAATCTTGATCTCTCAAATTACCACTAACTATGGTTTAGACCTATACGGAGAACCAAAACTAGCCGAATTACTCAGAGAATTGGGTAAAGTAGATGTACCCTGGATTAGGATCCACTACGCCTATCCCACAGGATTGACAGATAAGGTAATTCAGGCAATTCAAGAAACCCCAAACGTCATACCCTATCTAGATTTACCCCTGCAACATTCCCACCCGGAGATTCTCAAAAAAATGAATCGACCCTGGCAAGGGCAAGTTAATGATAGAATAATAGAAAAGCTCAAAAATGCTCTGCCTGATGCTATATTAAGAACAACGTTCATTGTAGGATTTCCAGGAGAAGAAGAAACCCACTTCGAGCATTTGGAAAAGTTTGTAGAAACTCATCAGTTTGATCATGTCGGAGTTTTTAAGTTCTCACCAGAACCAGAAACCCCCTCTTATCATCTTCCTAACCAAGTACCAGAAGCAATCAAAGAGTTGCGCCACAATAAATTAATGGCAAGACAACAACCGATCGCCGCGAAGAAAAATCAAGCCTGTGTTGGTCAAACGGTTGAGGTTCTAATTGAACAAGAAAACCCATCTACGGGAGAGTTGATAGGACGCTCAAGCAGGTTTGCTCCCGAAGTAGACGGGCTAGTTTATGTTCAAGGTCAAGCATCACTCGGCAGTATAGTACCAGTGACTATCACCGGAGCTGATATCTATGACCTCTATGGAGAGGTTGTAGAAAATTAACCAATCTACATTAAGTAGAAAAAACTAGAAAAAGCCAACAAGCTTTAGCACTGTAGTCAACTCAAAATCAATTAAAACTATATGACCATTTCCTTCAAAAATTTAGGATTATCAGACGAACGCGTACAACATCTAGAAGAATTAGGCTTTACTGAACCAACTGAAATCCAAATCCAAGCCATACCCGAACTATTAAAGGGAAGAGACGTAGTCGGTCAATCCCAAACAGGAACAGGAAAAACCGCAGCCTATTCTCTACCTATATTAGAGCAAATATCCGCAGATAATCCAGCAGTACAAGCACTGATTTTAGCGCCGACCCGTGAACTAGCTCAACAGGTAGCCCAGGCGATCGAAGACTTCAAAATTCAAAGAAAACTCAAAGTTTTGACAGTATGCGGTGGACAATCCCTAGAAAGACAAATTCGTAGTCTCGAAAGAGGAATACAAGTCGTCGTAGGCACACCGGGGAGAATTATTGACCTGTTAGAACGGAAAAAACTAGACCTGTCGGAATTAAAATGGGTAGTCCTAGACGAAGCAGATGAAATGCTCAGTATGGGCTTCATCGACGATGTCAAAAAAATCCTTCAACAAGCTCCTCCGGGGCGTAGTACAGCTTGTTTCTCAGCGACCATGCCACCGGCAATCAAAGAATTAATTCAAAACTTCCTGCAAGATCCCATTACCGTCAAAGTATCACAACCTAAAGCGGCCCCAACCAAGATTGAGCAGCAAGTATATCTGATTCCCCGTAGCTGGTCAAAAATCCAGGTACTGCAACCAATTCTAGAACTAGAAGAACCAGAAGCAGCGATTATCTTCGTGCGGACCAAAAAAACCGCAACAGAACTCTGTCAAAAACTGCAAGAAAACGGACATAGTATTTACGAATACCATGGTAACCTATCCCAAGTACAGCGAGAAAGATTAGTACAGCGTTTTCGTGAGGGGAGCATCCGTCTAGTAGTAGCCACAGATATCGCAGCTAGGGGGTTGGACGTAGAAAACCTCAGCCACGTCTTTAACTACGACTTACCAGATAACACAGAGACCTACATCCACAGAATCGGTCGGACCGGTCGTGCGGGAAAATCAGGTAAAGCTATATCCCTGGTACAACCAATAGATCGCCGTTTACTGCGTCAAATCGAACGCCGCATCAGACAAACAATCACCATCAGTGAGATACCTACCCGCGCTCAAGTAGAAGCTCGTCGTATATCCAAACTTCAAGAACAAATCAAAGAAGCACTAGCAGGAGAAAGAATGGCATCATTCCTATCCATCGTCAACGAGTTAAGTAGTGAATACGATCCCCAAGCGATCGCTGCGGCCGCCTTACAAATGATTTACGACCAAAACTGTCCTAGTTGGCTAAAAACAGATTGGGAAGTACCAGAAACAGGGATTTCTAAACCAATTATCAAAGCAAAACCCAACGGACGCGTTTTCAAAAAAACCCCCGCATCTAATCAATCTCGTTAATTATCATCATCAAGTCAATAGTTACAAGTGGTCAAGCTAGCTAATAACCCAACCTCTCTAACCAAGGGCTGGTCAGGTATCATCGAAGCCTATCGTCCCTATCTCCCTGTCAATGAAACCACACCTGTGGTAACCCTTTTAGAAGGGAATACCCCCCTGATCCCAGTACCTCAAATCGCCGCCCAAATCGGTCGCCAAGTCCAGGTATACGTCAAATACGATGGTCTCAATCCCACAGGCTCATTTAAAGACAGGGGGATGACCATGGCAATATCTAAAGCCAAAGAGGCGGGAGCCCAAGCTGTAATCTGTGCTAGTACAGGTAATACATCGGCTGCTGCCGCAGCCTACGCTCGTCGTTGTGGAATGCGCGCTCTGGTGATTATCCCCGATGGTTACGTAGCCTTGGGAAAATTAGCCCAAGCTTTACTCTATGGAGCAGAAGTAATCGCTATTGACGGTAATTTTGACGAAGCTTTGACCGTGGTTAAACAACTAGCTGAGAATTATCCCATTACTTTGGTTAATTCTCTGAACCCCTATCGTCTCGAAGGACAAAAAACAGCAGCTTTTGAGGTGGTCGATATCCTAGGAGACGCCCCCGATTGGCTCTGTGTCCCGGTAGGTAATGCGGGAAATATAAGCGCCTATTGGATGGGTTTCTGTCAATATCATCAAGTGGGGAAATGTCAGAAATTACCGAAAATGATGGGCTTTCAAGCCGCAGGCTCGGCTCCTTTAATTGCCGGTCACCCCATCTCCTCCCCTAATACCGTCGCCACGGCTATACGCATCGGTAACCCCGCTAATTGGGATAAGGCGATCGCCACCCAAGAATCTAGTCAGGGAGAATTTAACGCCGTAACAGACGCCGAAATTCTGGAAGCTTATCAATTATTAGCCAGTAGAGAGGGTATTTTCTGTGAACCCGCGAGCGCAGCTTCCGTCGCTGGATTGCTAAAATGTCGAGATCAGGTTCCCTCTGGTAGTACCGTAGTATGTGTACTTACAGGAAACGGGTTAAAAGACCCCGACGCGGCGATTAAATATAGTGATAACAGCGTTAAAGCTGGTATAGCTCCTAATTTAGAGGTAGTAGCTGATTTGGTGGGATTTTAGGCCCTCAAATCAGCCTAGATTAGGCGCCTAAAAATAAAAATCAAACCCTTTAATATTGATAGCGATCGCGCCATTTGACTACGCCTTGATGGGCTAAAATCCAACGACGACTCTGGATGTTTTCTCGTCGAGGCTCAGCCCAAGGACTAATTACAGCGTATTTGTAGGCGATCGCCTTTCCGGCGCTTTCATTAAAGGGTATTTCTCCAAACCAAGTATTTTGATTGATGTATTCTAGTCCATAGGCTTTATCAATATCCCAATTACCTAATTCGGGACAATCTCCTGTGACGACTATTGTTTCTCCTGGTTTGGTTTGAACACCGTTTAATTGTGCTCTAACGAGCATTTTCCCTTCTAGGGGTTTACCTGTACAACTGAGTACGAGACATTCGTTTTCCCCTAGATATAAACCGCCTAAATAATTATTTTGCACAGTAAAAGTTCTACCGGTGATTAAACAGGTATAGTTACCGTCTGGTAACTCGGGATTTTCAAGGTTAATGGTGGTGGCGTAACCCTTATTCATGACCACTAAACAACGATTCTCACGATAACGACGCAGATAAGCGTAAATATTCTCGCTGACGTATTTGGGTTGATGACTTCCTCTGGAGACTGCAGAGTTATTTTGGCGCAATTGGGAGAGTTTCCCCACCATTTGATACAAATCGGTATTGGTGTCCCAGTATTCCATCATGGGACGATTATAGGGGTCATTGCCACCGTTGGTATCGTTATGGAGATATTGTTCTGTACCGTAGTAAATACAGGGAATCCCGCGACTAGTCATAATCAGGACGATGGCTAACTCTAGTTTATCCCAATTACCGTTAAGGCTCAAAAAGCGAGGCATATCGTGGTTATCCACAAAGGTCACTAATTCTGTAGCACTATTATAGTAATGGTCACAATCAAAGATAGCTTGAACGCGGTAAAAACCCCCTGGTTGATTCAAGGCGATCGCCTCTCGGATAGCGCTACACAAGCCAAAATCAACGATCGCCATCCCGGTATCATTGGCGAATTTAGGGGATTTACCATCATGAGGATTACTAAAACCCCATTCCCCAAAGGAGAATAACTCCGGTTTATGGGTTTTGAGATCGGTGAGAAACTCTTGCCAAAACCAGACTGGCATATGTTTAACCGTATCTATTCTCAAAGCATCCACACCCTTATCTAACCATTGCTTAATCGCTTCTTTGATATATTGCCGATATTCGCAGTTCTTTTCGTTAAAGGTAGCTAAACCCATCATCTCATAGTACAACAATTGATATTCATCGTTCCAATCTGTAATAGCCGGATTGTGATAGTACCAATTACGAGTATCATTATAAAAATCAGCGATAAGCACTCCATCATCGTAGAGTTTACCCTTTTGGCCGTTAATATCAGGACTACTATGATTGCAGACTATATCTAGGATTAATTTCATCCCCCGTTTTTTCAGAGCAGCGATCAGGGTATCAAAGACCGTCTCTTCATTGAGAGAATTAGCTTCACCCTTAGCGATAAAACGGCGATTAATACGTTTAAAATCTTTCGTCCAATAACCGTGCATCGCGGCACTTTGTTCCATATCTTCTACTTGTTCAAACAGCGGAGATAGCCAAATGGCGGTTACACCCAACCCTTGCAGATAGTCAAGTTTATCGATAACCCCTTGTAAATCACCTCCCCAATACTTACCCCAATGTTGACGGGTAGGATCGTATAAGGCGGGATTTGGTCCTTCATCGTTGTTCGGATCACCGTCAGCGAAGCGATCGATGACGATAAAGTAAATGGTTTCTTCGCGAAATTCGATCGAACGAATAAAAAATAGTTCTGATTCTGGGACTTCGATTAATTGCATAAGACTTGAATTAAACTCATAAAATGTTTTAAATCCGGAGTTACCAATCCGGGAACTTTAGCTTGTTCATCCCAACGTCGGAGTTGAATAGCTGCGGTTGCGTGGGGTTGGGTGAGAAACTGCGCTGATTCTCTTGGGGAAAATTTACCTCCTTGTCTCGTTAAACTGCGTTGAGAGGCTAAGGACAGAGTCGAGTAATATTGAGGATCAACGCTGCAGAGATAGCGTTTAGCCTCTACGTGAAGTCTAATCGGTTCGGTCACTTCTGGTTTAAAGATAGCACTTAAGAGAGATAAGGCATTTTCTTCATGAGGTTTTACCCCAGGGATTAAATGTCCTAAATCATGAAAGAGACAAGAAGCGATCAAACTAGGGCTACTTTCTGCTTGCTCGGCTAAATAGGCACACTGCAAAGCGTGTTCTAGTTGAGAGACAGCTTCGCCATCGTATTGTTGTTGTCCACGGGTTAGTAAAATATTACTGATTTCTCTAAACATAATTGGAGAGATTTTCCATAGCTAAACCAAAAGAAAGAGTCATTCCGGCGCCACTGAGTGCATTAACGATAGTTACTCCTGCTTCGGGATGGGCGATAAATTCGGTTTTTCCAGGTAATTTGGCGTAAATACCGTGCCAAGTTTCGGCTATGTGAAGATGGGGAACTTTAGCGAAGCTTTGGAGATAGTCTAGGATATATTGGTTAATAAAATCTTTGTCAAAAGGATCTAGAGTCGTACCATACTCGTGAGAGTCACCGATGATTAACTCTCCTAAACCATTTTGAGACATCATCACGTGAATGTGCCATTGACAAAAATGGGGTGTTTGCGTGGCTATTCTGCTTTTTAGTTTCTCGAGGGAGGGACAATGAGCAAAAGAACTATAATGAGTTAGGGTTAAACCCCCACATAGTGAGGGACCTAGTCTCCATCCTTGGGGAGGAGTACGCATCATTTGTAGTTTGACTTTGGTCATTCCCGATTGTTGATGAATATCCCGATAGAGAGTTTCAAAGTCACTCCCGCTACAGATAAAGATTTTCTCTGCTGTGAGGATTTGTTTTCCTG
>CALGKL010000126.1 GCA_937930495.1 uncultured Gloeocapsa sp. | reverse complement strand
CTTTGGCAAGATCATTTACCCTCAGACCATCCCTTTGATTTTCAAACAGAATTACCAATCAAAGTATATATTAGTGCCAACAAGAGAGAATTAACCGCAACTAGGGTACAATGGCATCCTCGTGTACTTTGGGTGGGTGTGGGTTGTGAAAAAAATACTAGTCAAGAATTAATTACTCAAGCTATTGTGCAAGTATTTAACTCCTATAATTTAGCTCTAGAAGCGATCGCTGGATTAGCGACCATTGAGCTTAAAGCCACCGAACCAGGATTAGTGGCTATCTCCAGAGAATGGAAGATACCTTTAGTTACCTTTACCCCACAAGAATTAAGTCAAGTTACAGTACCGAATCCCTCTAGTATCGTTGCCGAAACCGTAGGTACTCCTAGTGTGGCTGAAGCATCAGCTTTATTAGCTTCCCAAAGTGATACTTTACTAGTAACTAAACAAATAGCCATTAAAGTAACCATAGCGATTGCTGTAGCTAAACAAGAATATACAGGACGTCAAGGTAAACTGTGGTTAGTAGGAATTGGTCCAGGTGCGCTCAATCAAATGACCAGTGCAGCTAAAAGTGCTATAGTCGCCGCTGATGTAGTCATTGGTTATCGTCTTTATCTAGAATTAATCGAGTCTTTATTACATCCAGGACAAATCATTGAATCTTTCCCCATTACCGCCGAACAAAAACGCGCCCAGAGAGCGATCGCCCTAGCCCAATGGGGATTAAACGTCGCGGTTATTTCTTCGGGAGATGCTGGTATCTACGGAATGGCGGGTTTAGTTTTAGAAGAATTGGGTAATCAACCTTTAGAAGTAGAAATCTTTCCCGGTGTGAGTGCTTTACAAGCTGCTGCATCCCGGGTGGGGACACCCTTAATGCACGATTTTTGTGCGATCAGTCTTAGTGATTTATTAACTCCCTGGGAAGTAATCATAGAGAGATTAACCGCAGCAGCTAAAGCGGATTTTATCACAGTTATCTATAATCCCAGTTCTCGAGAACGTACCCAACAAATAATTACTGCTCAAAGGATCTTTTTACAATATCGTCAACCAACTACCCCAGTGGCGATCGTTCGTTGTGCTTATCGTGTTGATGAATCAAAAGAATTAACCACTCTAGAGGAGATGTTAGATTATCCCATCGATATGTTAACGACAGTAATCATTGGGAATAGTAGTACCTATTGGCAACAACAGCGCATGATTACACCAAGAGGTTATCAGAGGAAAGGGTAATAAATTAATTCCTCCATTCTCCAGTTATCTTTTCTAACGTCTAAAGCCTTAAGAGACTATCAAGACTAGATCTTACTGAATAAGTCCAAAAAACTCAGACAACACAGTTTATATGTCAACCTATTTTTATTCTGGTTGACTACCTGGAGGAATGCTAAAAGAGAATTAACGATATAACCAAATGAATAAACAGTGTCATAACAGTATTCATCCCTCAGGTTATTATCCTCTTTCTGACATTGAAAAAATTTTCCGAAATCCAGTCTCTTGAAACTGTAGTTGGAATCGAGTGTCCTAATTTATACCGTAAAAACCATGAGCGGAGAAAAACAAATGTTAAAAATCGGTGAAATTATGCTTAGGAAACGCTGGATTTCTCTAAAGCAGTTAGAATACGCTCTCTATCTATGTAAGCAGACTAATCTCAGACTAGGAGAAACCCTCATTCAATTGGGTTGGATTAATGAAGACCAACTACAAGAAGCTTTAAAAGAACAACATTGGCGCAGATTGGGTTTGTGGGTAATCAATTAAAAGATTAGGTTAAGCTAAAAACATAAACTAGCTTAAACCAGATAAGTAATGAATCAAGTAACTAATGATAATCCTTTGTTAATTGGCAAAGGGATACCTCCTTTCCAGGAAATCAAACCGGAACATGTAGTACCAGCTATCACCAGTTTGTTAGAGGAACTGACAAAGGCGGTAAAAGAGTTAGAAACAAAAGTAACACCAACTTGGTCAGGTTTGGTAGAACCATTGACAGCGATTGAAGAACGTTTAAGTTGGAGTTGGGGTATCGTCAGTCACTTGATGGGGGTAAAAAATAGCCCCGAATTGCGGGAAGCTTATGAAACCGTACAACCCCAAGTAGTCCAGTTTTATAATCAACTTGGTCAGAGTAAACCCTTTTACGAAGCTTTTAAAGGGATTAGAGAGAGTCAAGATTGGTCAACACTTGAACCGGCGCAACAAAGGATTGTCGAAAGTGCTATTCAAGACGCCGAATTATCAGGAGTAGGGTTAGAAGGGGATTCGCGCGATCGCTTTAACCAAATCCAACTAGAATTAGCCGAATTATCAACAAAATTCTCCAACAACGTTCTCGACGCTACTAAAGCATTCAAACTGAAATTAACCACCAAAGAAGAAATAGCAGGACTTCCCCCGAGTTTACTCAATCTAGCCGCTCAAACCGCTCGCAGCGAAGGTTACAGCGAGGCTACAGCCGAAACAGGACCCTGGGTAATTACCCTAGATTATCCGAGTTATGTTCCTTTTATGAAATACTCAGATAGGGAAGAATTACGCTCCAAACTATATCACGGTTTTATCTCTCGCGCTTCTAGTGGAGAACTCAATAACTACCCTAATTTAGAACGGATTTTAGCACTACGTCAGGAAAAAGCCAAATTACTAGGCTTTAATACTTACGCTGAGTTGAGTTTAGCTCGCAAAATGGCTAAAGATGTGGCTGCGGTAGAAAACCTCCTCGAAGAATTACGTCAAGTTAGTTACCGAGCCGCCCAAAAAGAATTAGAAGATCTCAAAGCATTTGCAGGTAAAGAAGATTTACAGCCATGGGATATCAGTTATTGGGCGGAAAAACAACGAGAAGCTCTCTTTGCTTTCACTGATGAAGAATTACGTCCCTATTTCCCTCTAGAACAGGTATTAACAGGGTTATTTGACCTGGTTAAACGTCTTTTTGGCGTAGTAATTACCCCCGCAGATGGGACAGCCCCGGTTTGGCATCCGGATGTACGCTATTTCCAAATCACGCAGCCAGAAAGCAACCCCGATGGAGAAGTAATCGCCTCTTTCTATCTGGATGCTTATAGTCGCCCTGCAGAAAAACGCGGGGGTGCTTGGATGGCCGATTGTCTCAATCGTGCTAAAATTAACGAAAATGGTCAAACCACTATTCGTTTACCCGTTGCTTATTTGATTTGTAACCAAACACCACCAGTAGGAGATCAACCAAGTTTAATGACCTTTGGGGAGGTAACGACTCTCTTTCATGAGTTTGGTCATGGTTTACAACATATGCTCACCCAAATTGACTACCCAGGTGCAGCAGGAATTAATAATATCGAATGGGACGCGGTAGAATTACCCAGTCAGTTTATGGAAAACTGGTGTTATCATCGTCCCACTTTGATGGGAATGGCTAAACACTATCAAACGGGAGAATCTTTACCCGAAGAATATTATCAGAAACTCTTAGCCGCTAAAAACCACCTCAGTGGAATGGCTATGCTCAGACAATTACATTTTTCCCTAGTTGATCTAGAGTTACATCATCGCTATCAACCAGGTGGTCCGGAAACTCCCCAACAACTACGCGATCGCGTCGCCGCTACCACCACGGTTATTCCCCCCCTTCCGGAAGATGCTTTCCTCTGTTCTTTTGGTCATATCTTCTCAGGAGGTTACGCCGCTGGTTATTACAGCTATAAATGGGCTGAAGTACTAAGCGCTGATGCTTTTGCTGCTTTTGAAGAAGCGGGTTTAGACTCACCGGAAACTCTGCAAACCATGGGTTTACGCTTCCGAGATACAGTTTTGGCTTTAGGAGGTAGTTTACCCCCAATGGAAGTATTTAGCCGTTTCCGAGGACGAGAACCAAAAACCGAAGCTTTATTAAGACATAGTGGTTTGCTCACTGACGCAGCTTAATTATTGATTGCCTTGAATTAATCTTCAAGGCTTTTACAAATTGCTTTAAAATAACTTAAAGCTTTTATAGCTGGTGTGAGGAGTAAAATTAACATACTTTGTATGAAAAAACGGTTTACAGATTGGCTGTATTGGCATTATCATGCTTTGTCTAGAGCGAAAAAGAGACGTTTGTTAATAGCTTGTGACACATTTTTATTTGTTTTAGCGATTGTTAGCGCTTTTTTAGTACGCTTTAACTTTTCTTATCCTGTTAGCAAAATCGGGCAATTTTCCTGGCATATTTTACTACTGATTATTGTTAAAATACTGGTCTTTCGCTGGAAGGGTATGTATCGTCCAATTTTGCGCTACACCGATACGGAATTTTTAGCAACGGCAACTCAAGCAGTAATCTTTAGTTCGGGAACACAGGTAATTCTCGCTTATCTTATGGGAGAATGGCCCCTACCGCGTTCGGTTTTGATTATTGACGCGATGTTAACCTTTATTTTCGTCGTCTATCTCAGGTTGATTATCACTTGGGGTTTTCGTCAACTTAAACATCGTGTTAATGGGGATCAACAACAGGAAAAATTAATTATCTATGGTGCGGGAGTAGCAGGCTCTCAATTAGCCCGTACTCTTATCCATGAGCCAGGTTATGATTTAATCGGCTTTATCGATGATAATCCTGAATTACACCAACAATTGATTAAGGGTATTCCTGTCTATTCTCCGAGTGATTTAATTCACCTTTATAAACAAAAACCTTTTGATACCGTTATTCTGGCTATCCCTTCTCTCAATAAACAACGTCGTCGGGAAATTATCGAAAATCTCCAAAAATTACCAATCTTAGTGAAAACAGTACCTAGTCTCACCGAAATTTTAACTAATAAGGTGTCTATTAGCGAAATTCGCAGCATCGATGTCACGGATTTACTCGGGAGAGAAGAGGTTCAACCTGAACCACATTTATTACGCATCAATATTACTGGTAAAGTCGTCCTCGTAACCGGAGCTGGTGGTTCCATCGGCTCAGAATTATGTCGTCAAATCGCTCAATTAGGTCCAAAATGTCTGATCCTTTACGAAATTAGTGAATTTTCTCTATATAGCATTAATCTAGAATTGGCTGAAAAATACCCCGAAGTTCACTGTATTCCTTATCTCGGTAGCGTTACCGATGCAACCCATTTAACCAGTATCCTGGCTAAACATCGAGTCAATACTATCTATCACGCAGCAGCTTATAAGCACGTTCCCCTGGTAGAAGCTAATCCCTCTCAAGGTGTCTATAACAACGTCTATGGGACTCTGGTTACCGCTGAATGTGCGATCGCCGCAAGGGTAGATAACTTCGTCCTGATCTCTACAGATAAAGCTGTACGTCCTACTAATGTTATGGGTGCTAGTAAACGGGTAGCTGAACTAGTTATTCAAGCGTTGAGCGATTTACCCACTACCCATACCTGTTTTGCGATCGTTCGTTTTGGCAATGTTTTAGATAGCAGTGGCTCTGTTGTCCCATTATTTAGACGTCAAATCGCCCAACGTCAACCTATTACCGTTACCCATCCCGATGTTACACGCTATTTTATGTCTATCCCGGAAGCTGTACGTCTAGTCATTCAAGCAGGTGCTATGGCTAAAGGTGGAGAGGTATTTCTTTTGGATATGGGAGAACCGATCCGCATCTATGATTTGGCTTTACAAATGATTCGTCTAAGTGGATTAGTCCCTGACCAAGACATTAAAATCGAAATCACAGGGTTAAGACCCGGGGAAAAACTCTACGAAGAATTACTCATCGATGGAGATAATATTAATCCTACCCAACATCCTAAGGTTTTCTCTGCTTATGAGTATCGACTTAGTTGGCATGAGTTAGAATCTTTGTTGAATACTCTTTTAGATAAAGCTAGAGCTAATCAACATCGACAAGTAGTGATCTATCTGCAAAAGTTGGTACCAGAATATCAATGCTCTCAAAATCTCTACGCTGAGACCCTAACCGTCGAGTTGAACGGTTGCGTTAATCAAGCCAATCATAAAGGGTAATTTTCCCTGCTCTATTGCCAATGGCGACGCCAACTAAAGAAATATTGTAAAAATCTCTGTAAAAGTTGGTTTTGGGCATATTTTTGCTTACTTAAACTAAGAGCAGCTTTACTATTAACCTCTCCTAGGGTTGGGTAAATATGAATACCACTGAGAGCCGAAATTTTGAGATTATGGGACATGGCTAGAACAATTTCAGCGATTAATTCTCCAGCTTGAGGACCGACTAAATGTGCTCCAAGAATTTGACCATTACCTCGCGTGATAATCTTAGCAAAACCAGTTGTCTCTCCCTCAGTTTGAGCGCGATCTACTTCGCTAAAAAAGTGTTTGAGTATATAAATATCATCACCATAAAGTTGACGCGCTTTTGCTTCTGTTAGACCAACTCTAGCTATTTCTGGGTCCGTAAAAGTTGCCCAAGGGATAACTCGATAGTTAATTTGACTGAGAGGGAAAAACAGTGCATTCTTAATTACTACTGTAGCCTCTAAAGAGGCTACGTGGGTAAAACGATACCCTCCAATCACATCACCACAAGCGTAGATTTTGGGATTAGTTGTCTGTAATTTTCGATTGACCTTGATTCCCTCTTGATTAAATTCTACTCCTGCAGCAACTAAATCCAAGGATTCTACGTTGGGAAGACGTCCTGTAGCAATGAGAATAGCATCTACCGTAATAGTCCTAGAATCGGTACAAAGTTGTTTTTGTCCATTAAC
>CALGKL010000125.1 GCA_937930495.1 uncultured Gloeocapsa sp. | reverse complement strand
TCAACTCCATGATTACCTATTTCATGTCCTTCAGCTAAGATATTACTAATCAGATTAGGAACGCTGATTAAACTATTAGTTATCACAAAAAAAGTAGCTTTAACCGATTGATTGTTTTCTTGATTATACCGTTTAATCTGGTCTATGATTAATTGAGTAAATTCATCCCCTACATCATCAATAGTTAAACTAACAATAGGTTTTTTTGTCTCAACAAAAAAAAGAGCTTCAGGAAATTTTTTCGCAACAATTCTGAGTAGTTTTTGATTAAAAAAAACCATGAATTTAGGAAAATTCAGCTAAATAATTATCTAAATCTTCTGCTAACCTAGTTAATTCTGCTTCAGTAGTTAAGCGAATTTTTTCATCTCTGATGGTTAGTAGCACTTTAGCTGCAAATGGACTAGAATAGATATTGGGATTACAAAAAATCTCTAAAGAAATGTCAGCGGTGTAACGATACTCCATGGGTTGTACTGGAGTTGGTTTGCTTTTTTGACTAGCATTCGTTTTTAGGATCTGCATTAATTGGTTAATTTCTGCCTTCAGTTTTCGAGCTGCTTCGGGAGGAAAATGAAATACTAAAGAACCCTGAGAAATATTCAAACGTAATTGATTCATTTTGTTAAAGTAAATTTTTGATCATGAAGAATCTTACCATAACTCAAATCGCTAAACTAGTTATTCTAGTGTTTGGGGGCATGATCGCTTTAGGATTGGTCAGAAAAATCCTAGTTGTTGTTCCAGCGGGTACAGTAGGTGTCAAAGAAACTTTAGGGAAAGTCGTTGATAATCCTTTAAATCCAGGTTTACATTTGGTTAACCCTCTAACAAAAGTAATCCAATTTTCCACTCGGCTAGAAGATATTAAAGAAACTGTA
Source organism: uncultured Gloeocapsa sp. (assembly GCA_937930495.1). Lineage (GTDB taxonomy): Bacteria > Cyanobacteriota > Cyanobacteriia > Cyanobacteriales > Gloeocapsaceae > Gloeocapsa. The sequence continues at coordinate 9,644 of CALGKL010000125.1, read as the reverse complement.
GACACTACATCAAAAGAGGGTTTAGGTATTCAACTAGATGTGAGTTTGCAATACAGAGCAAATCCAGCTAAAATAACCGAAATCTATCAAAATATCGGGACAGATGAGCAAGAAATCCTTATCTCTCGTTTTCGGTCTCTGGTTAGAGAGGTCACCGCTGCTTATTCTCTAAACTCTATTTACGGAGAAAAAAGACAAGAAGTAGCCAATATCTTAAGAGAACGTCTAACCGCTAGTTTACAACCCCTAGGCTTTGACGTAGAAGAAGTCTTACTTAGAAAAGTAATTCTCCCGGAAAATGTTCAAGAAGCTATAGAAGCTAAAATCACCGCCGAACAACAAAGTTTACAACAACAGTTTGAGATTGAAAAAGAAAGACAACAAATAGAATTTGACCTAGAAAAAGCTAGAGCCAACGCCGAAAGAGAAAAAATCGCAGCCGAAGGTACCGCCGAAGCACAAAAAAAACTAGCTGAAGGTTTAACCCCAGAGATTCTCCAACTCAAAACTATCGAAGCGACTCAAAGTATAGCCCAATCGAACAACACCAAAATCATTATTATCGGTGATGGCAATCAACAGTTGCCTCAGATTTTTTTCCCTTTCCCGAATGAATAAGCAAGGATTGGGATCGGTTTTAATTTATAATTTAGGAGTTATTGCAGAGATATTATGACTCTAACACCAGAAATACTCGAACTCCTCAATCAGTTGTCATCCCATAAACATGGCAAATGGATCGAACGTGCCTTAGCTGTGTTATTGAGAACGTCAAAAGAAGAAATCGATCGCCTCGACTGGAAAATTATCGCTACTTCTCTAGAAGACCTCGAACATGGTTTCGGGACATTCTATCAATATCGTCATGTTCGTAAGGTAACAATTTTTGGTTCAGCGCGTATAGGGACAGAAACCCGAGAATATCAATTAGCCGTAGAATTCGCTCGTCGAATCACCGAATTAGGCTTTATGATTCTCACAGGTGGTGGTGGTGGGATCATGCAAGCGGGAAATCAAGGCGCAGGAAAAGATAAATCTTTTGGCTTGAATATTAACTTACCTTTTGAACAGGAAGCTAACCCCTACATAGCCAATGACCCCAAATTAATCAACTTTAAGTACTTCTTTACCCGTAAACTCTTTTTTCTCAGGGAGAGTGATGCGATCGCCCTATTCCCGGGAGGTTTTGGGACTCAGGATGAAGCCTTTGAAACCCTTACCCTCTGTCAAACCGGGAAATATGGACCGGTTCCCCTGGTTTTAATCGATGAACCTGGGGGTAATTATTGGCAATTATGGGATAAATATATACGTAAACTAATAGCTAGAGGTTTGGTTAGTCCCGAAGATACCAGTCTTTACAGTATAACCGATAATATAGACGAAGCCTGTGAGATCATTTCTAACTTCTATAAGGTTTATCATTCTAGTCGCTACGTCAATGATTTATTCGTGATGCGTCTCAATGTCGAACTCAGTGATGACCAAATTGCCCTGTTAAATGAAAAATTTAGTGATATTCTAGTTAAAGGAAGCATAGAAAAAAGCGAAGCCTTGCCCCCAGAAAAGGGACACGAAACCGAAAATTTACCAAGAATAGTATTTTATTTTAATCAAAAAGATTTAGGACGTCTCTATCAAATGATTAACCTAATTAATCAATGGGGGGAAGAAGGTAAAAAAGAACTCCATTTACATCCAGAAAGAAAATAAAATGACTCAATTAACCACATTAACACCTAAAACCTTTGGGGATTGGGCTTATTTAGCCGTCAATAAACACTTTGAAAAAGTAATCAAACATGAACCAGAAGTAAGTAAAGACCAAGACCCCGAAGAATTACACCAAATGCGCGTCGGCGTAAGACGCTTAAGAAGTGCGATCGCCGGATTTGCTCCGGCTTTATCTCTACCCAAAGGAGTCCAAGATAGAAACTTGGGTAGAATTGGTCGTACCTTGGGAGTGTTAAGAGACTTAGACGTCTTACAAGAAACCTTATGTGAGGAATATTTCCCCCAATTACCAGAAACAGAACAAGTAACTCTGACTCAAGGCTTGACAATACTAGCCAAACGACGTCAAAAAGCCTTCAAAAAAGTAAGGAAACTATTTGAGGAGAAACTGTATCTCAATTTTAAACAAGATTTAGAACTCTGGTTAGAACAACCACGCTATCAACCCATAGCTGAGATCGATATTTACTTGATTTTAACAGATTTACTCCTTCCAGAAGTGAGCCGACTTCTGCTTCATCCGGGTTGGTTAGTGGGGGTGAAAATTGAGGGTGAGGGAGTGGTTTTCCCCGACAATAGACAAGATATCCTCTATTACCAAGCAGAAATCCTCCACGATTTACGCAAAGAAGCGAAAAGAACCCGCTATCTGTTAGAATTATTCACGCATTTTTACGGTGAGCAATATCAATCCTATCTCCAAGACATCAAAACCATTCAAGGTATTTTAGGAGAAGTTCAAGATAGCTTTGTTCTAGGGGAGTTTCTCACCGGTGCCTTACAATTAGACTGGAGAAAAGAAATACCCACCCTCGTAGAATTAATCAGTCTCAATCGTCAGAAAAGATATCAAGCTTGGGGAGAATTACAACAGAAATTCCTCACTCTGGAAGTGCGTAAAGACCTACATTCTACCCTAGAACAACCTCTAGCAATGTATAGCCCTACCCCCGGGGAATAAGGAACTCCGGAGCAGTGTTAAAATTGGAGCGCTCTTCAGGAGCGTCCAAAACGAGATAATTTACTGAAACAAACTGGAAATTGCTCTTCCCATATTATTGGGTTGGAGTGCATCTACAGCAGCCGTAGGTTCATAACCACAGTGGACCATACAATTAGCGCATTTAGGGTTACCCGAAGCTCGTCCATAATTATCCCAGTTAGTCTCTTCGAGTAACTCTTGAAAAGTTTGATAATATCCCTCATTGAGCAGATAACAGGGTTTTTGCCAACCTAAGACGCTATAACTAGGACTTCCCCAGGGAGTACAATCGTACTCTTTATCGCCGAGGAGAAAATCTAAAAACAGGGGATTGTGGTTAAAATTCCAATTTTTTTGACCAGTTTTCCAGGGTTGAAGGATTTGTTTAAATAAAGCTCTGGTTTGTTCCCGATTTAAGAAATGTTCTTGATCTGGCGCCCATTCGTAACTATATCCAGGAGAGATCATCATTCCATCGACTCCTAAACCTTGAACAAAATCAAAAAACTCCTGCATTTGTTGAGGATCTACCCCATCAAAAACGGTAGTATTGGTGGTAACCCGAAAACCTTTGGCTTTAGCAGCCCGAATCGCCTTAACAGCAAGGTCAAACACCCCTTGGCGATCGACGCATCGGTCGTGCCAGTCTTTTAAACCATCGAGATGTACACTAAAAGTAAGATAGGGTGAAGGTTCAAATTTAGACAGACTCTTTTCTAAGAGAATGCCGTTAGTACATAGGTAAACAAACTTTTTGCGCGCTACTAAACCTTGGACGATTTCGTCTATTTGAGGATGTAATAAAGGCTCTCCTCCAGGAATAGAGACTACAGGCGCGCCACACTCCTCTACCGCAGCAAAACATTCTTCTGGTGTTAAATTCCTTCTGAGGATCTCCGGGGGATGTTGAATTTTGCCGCAACCAGAACAAGCTAAATTACAACGAAAAAGAGGCTCTAACATTAAAACGAGGGGAAAACGTTTCTTTCCTTGCAGACGTTGCTTTAAAATATAAGTGCCTACCCCTAATGCTTGTTCCCATTGTATAGCCATAGAATCTCCTCACACAAAAATTTATACTTAGTTTAACAGAATGTCAAGTTAGGAGTAATCGATTGTTAGATATAACTAAACCAATTTATCCCCTATTTTTTTCCTTGTTAAAGCATAACCCAGAAGCCGCTCACCAACGGTTACTAGAGTTACTGGTGAAAGTAGATAACAATCGCGATCGCCCTTGGGGAAAATGGCTAGAAACACAATTACAAGAATCCTTTTGTTATCAAGATCGTCGTTTGGAGCAACAGTTATGGGGTTTAAAATTTCCCAACCCCTTTGGATTAGCACCAGGTTTTGATAAAGATGGAGTAGCAGCGAGAATGTGGGCCAATTTTGGCTTTGGCTTCGCTGAATTAGGTGCGGTTACCCTTCATCCCCAACCTGGAAATCCACCCCCGCGGATGTTTAGGTTACCCCTAGACCAAGCTGCTCTTAATCGTATGGGTGCTAATAATCAGGGTGCACAAGTAATCGCCGCAAGATTAGCTCAGGTATCCTCTTCTATTCCCATTGGGATTAACCTCTGCAAATCCAAGATTACCCCCCTAGAAGAGGCGGCACAGGATTATTTAGAGAGTTTTCGCTATTTGCGTGACTGTGCTGATTATTTTGTCGTCAATGTCAGTTCTCCGAATACTCCTGGATTGCGATCGCTCCAAGCCACAGCACAATTAGAGGAGATTATCGCCACTCTCCAGGAGGAAAATCAAGGAAAACACCCTATTTTAGTCAAAATTTCCCCCGATTTAGACCTAGAAGAGATTAGCGCTATTATCAATCTTGCTCAACAATACCAATTAGCAGGATTAGTAGCTACCAATACCACCATCAACAAAACCGGTTTAAAAACCCAAACAATTAACGGTAATCCCATCGCCACAGAAGCAGGGGGTATTAGTGGTTTACCCCTAAAAGAACGTTCTACAGAGATTATCCGCTTTATTTGGCAACAAACCCAAGGAACATTACCGATTATCGGTGTAGGGGGGATTTTTACCCCCGGGGATGCTTGGGCCAAAATTAGCGCAGGAGCAAGTCTCTTACAAGTTTACACCGGTTGGATTTATCAAGGTCCTTGGATGGTCAAAGAGATTCTCAAAGGATTGGTAGAGCAGATAGAAGCAAACGGATTTAGCCATCTCACCGAAGGGATTGGACAGGAAAATCCCTCAATATGAGATAATAATCTTTACAAATCTTTATGTTATGCTAATTAAGTTAAAAAGGAGATTACAAAACAATGCAATTGGCGCAACCGTTGCCAAGGGTACCTAAAGAGCTACTTCAGCCTCACGGGGGAATCAATATCAACGTATTAATGTTCATTAGCGCGATCGCCCTAATTATCCTCTCTATTTGTGGTTATTGGCTATGGAATTGGTATCATTGGTGTTGTTTTTTTTCTACCGTACTGGCTTTACACCTAGCAGGAACAATTATTCACGATGCTTCCCACAATAGTGCTCATCGTAATCGCACTCTTAACACTATTCTAGGACATGGCAGCGCTTTGATGTTGGGGTTTGCCTTCCCTGTCTTTACTCGTGTCCATCTACAGCACCACGCCCACGTCAATGACCCTAAAAATGACCCCGATCATTTCGTCTCCACCGGAGGACCTCTTTGGTTAATCGCCGCACGGTTTTTTTATCATGAGATTTATTTTTTTAAGCGTCGTCTCTGGCAAAAAAATGAGTTATGGGAATGGTTTTTCAGTCGGTTATTTTTATTTACCGTGGTGTATTTAAGTGTTCACTATGGGTTTTTGGGTTATGTTTTAAATTACTGGTTTTCTCCCGCTTTGGTGGTAGGATTAGCTTTGGGTTTATTTTTTGATTATTTACCTCATCGTCCCTTTCAAGAACGCGATCGCTGGAAAAACGCGCGGGTTTATCCCGGTAAATTACTCAATATTCTTATTTGTGGACAAAATTATCATTTAATCCATCACCTGTGGCCCTCTATTCCTTGGTATAAATATCAAACAGCCTATTATGCCACTAAACCACTCCTAGACGCTAAAGGTTGTGATCAATCCCTAGGTTTACTTCAAAGTAAAAATTTCTGGGGTTTTCTCTATGATATTTTTCTAGGAATTCGTTTTCATAACTCTAAATCAACAGAATCTTAAACAGATTACCTCCTCCCCGACTCTAAAGTACGGGGATTTTGGCTAATTCCTACAACCAATTAGCTAGATTTTCCCATCCCAATCCTTTCCGAACAATTTGCGGTTGTTGATCATCGCTAAGATCAACAATAGTCGAGAATTGATTACCCGATTCTAAACCATCCTCAATAATGATATCCACTAGATCAGCGATACAATCAAATAAGCGAGCTTTTTCTTGACCAAGAGTTGGTAAACTCCCGTCATCATCTGCTAAATGAGCAGACGTAGAAATAATCGGATTATTCAGAGCAGCTAACAAAGCTTGACAAATAGCGTTATCAGGAACACGAATACCTGTAGTTTTGCGCTTAGGATTGAGGACTAATTTAGGGACTAGTTTGGTTGCGGGTAAAAGAAAAGTATAAGGACCAGGTATTAAATGCTTCATAATTCGGTAAGCTTGATCTGTGACCACAGCATATTCCGAGATATTAGAGAGAGAAGAACAACAAAAAGTCAGAGGTTTATCGTTAGATAATCGTTTAATCTCTCGAACTCTCTTAATCGCTGTTTTTGATTCCAAGTCACAGCCAATAGCATAAACCGTATCAGTAGGATAGAGCATGACCGCTCCTTGTTTGAGAGCGTCGGCGATTTCATTGACGCGACGAGGCTGGGGATTTTTAAAGTGTAGCTGATATATATTAGGCATAATTAAATATGGTCAAAATTGCTTATTTACAATGTCCCACGGGAATAGCTGGAGATATGTGTCTAGGAGCCCTAGTAGATTTGGGTGTCCCTCTACAATACTTGACAATACAGCTAAAAGGTTTACTAAATACCGATGAATATGGTTTAAGTGTAGAAAAAATTACCCATCAAGGTCAATTAGCCACTAAAGTAAACGTAGAATTACCCCAAGAAAACTCGACACCAGCAAGACATCTCGACACAATTACTCGATTGATTACACAAGCCAATCTCCCCCCTAGGGTAAAAGAGTGGAGTTTAGCAATATTTGAGCAATTGGCTAAAGCTGAAGGTTTAGTACATGGTGTCCCCCCAGAAAAGGTACATTTTCACGAAGTGGGAGCAACCGACGCCATTATTGATATAGTGGGGACTTGTTTGGGCTTAGATTGGTTAGGTATAGAAAAATTATACTGTTCTCCCCTACCCGTGGGAGGAGGAAACGTTAAAGCAGCTCATGGTATTTTACCCATACCCGCACCAGCGGTGCTGAAATTGTGGGAATCCCGCCAAGTACCAGTTTATAGTAATGGGATCCCAGAGGAATTAGTCACCCCTACGGGTGCTGCAATTGTGGTTACCCTAGCTCAAGCTTTCGGAGAAATTCCCCCGATGAATCTAATTCAGGTAGGATTAGGTGCGGGGACCAAAAAATTACCCCTACCCAATATTTTACGTCTCTGGTTGGGAGTGCAAACCTCCGGTAATTATCCCCAAGAATCAGTAGCTGTCTTAGAAACTCAATTAGATGACTGTAACCCCCAAAGCATAGGCTATCTGTTTGAGCGTCTTTTTACTGTAGGCGCCTTAGATGTATTTACTCAGGCTATCGGGATGAAAAAATCTCGCCCTGGTATCTTGTTGACGGTTATTTGTCCACCTCCACTAATTACTACCTGTGAGGAGATTATTTATCAAGAAACAACCACTTTAGGAATTCGTCACCAAATCCAGCCTCGCAGTCTGTTACGTCGTGATTGGGTTACCCTGGAAACCGATTTAGGCAAAATCCGGGTTAAAATAGCCAGAGATCAACATCGGATCGTTAATGTACAACCAGAATACGAAGATTGTGCCGCGATCGCCCGTGAGCATAATTTACCCTGGTTAGAAGTATATCAACTGGCTTTAAACACCTGGCATACCCATGAAAAAACTTAAACCCTATCTACGTTGGGTAATTCTCGGTGCTACTCTATTTTTTCTGGTTAATACCTTTAAAAATCATTGGCGAGAGGTTACCCAAATTGATTTACAATCCCTGGGATGGGGTTATCTGGCGATCGCCTTTCTGCTGACTTTTTTAGCCCATTTTTGGTCCGCCTGGGTTTGGAGTTGGATTTTATCTACTTTTAAGCAACCCCTGGGGGGTTTAGCCGCCGTTAAGGTTTATTTGATCACCAATATCGCTAAATATCTACCTGGTAATGTTTGGCATTTTTATGGACGGATTAAAGCTATTGTTAATGCAGGAGGTACAGCAACCGTAGCTAGTATAGCAGTCTTATTAGACCCTTTACTCATGGCTGCTGCTGCTTTATTAATGGTCATCGTTTCTGGAATTGGGACAATTTGGTTACAAATATTGGGTTTAACCCTAGTCTTAATCGGGATTCACCCTCTCATCCTCAATCCGGTTATGCATTATCTCAGTCGTCTCAAGGGTAACCCCACTCCTGTCGAGTTAAAATCTTATCCTTGGTTATTATTGTTGGGTGAGTGGATTTTTGTGCTTTTACGGGGTATGGGATTTATTGGGGTGGTTATGGCTTTTCTGACTGTCAATATTTCCCAACTCCCCTATTTACTCAGTGTCTTTAGTTTAGCTTGGTTGTTAGGTTTAATCGTACCCGGTGCACCAGGAGGTTTAGGAATCTTTGAAGCTACAGCTATAGCCAGTCTCAATCCTACGGATTTTCCCTCTGGTTTAGTTTTGGCTATAGTCGCTATCTATCGCTTAATTAGTATTGTCGCTGAAGCGATCGCCGCTTTTTTCGTTTTTTTAACAGAATTATGGCAAAAGTCACGTCATTAACGGTTTTCCCTATTCACTAGCTTCCTCAACTGGTATGATTCCCTCTAAATCATCTGTCTTTACTCGACGAAAATCATCTACAATTTGTTTAATAATACTAGCTACTGGAACTGCTAAAAATATTCCTAAAACCCCGCTGATTTTCGCCCCAATAAATAAGGAAATAATTAACCACACCGGATTTAACCCAATCGCACTTCCCATAACTCTAGGTGATAGTACATTATCATTAATTTGGTCTATCACCAAAGAAATCAACAAAAATTTAACCCCGTATTCTATACTGTTAAAGCTTAGGATAATTAACCCTACTAAACTGAAAATTCCTCCGACAAAGGGAATAAAACCTATAATACCAAAGCCAAAACCAAATAATGCTGAGTAAGGAACACCGAATAATAGTAATAATACCCAGCGAGCTATACTAGAAATAGCCGTCAGAGTTAAACGAGCTAAAAAGTAGTCTTTAAAAGTTTTTTCGGTATATTTCGGTACTTTTTCGTTCCAAGGTTCAGGAACATAACTAAATATTCCTTGCCAAAAATTTTCGCCACCAATTAGTAAAAAAATAGTTAAAACTAGAATTAATATTATATTAAATAGACTACTAATAGTTCCTGCTACTATATCTAATATCTGTCCTCCCAATGATTTTAACGTCTCAGTCAATTGTTGATTAATTTCCAGAATAATTTCATTAACATCCAAGGATAAACGTCGAAATATCGGAGAATTTGATAAATCTTGTAGCTGTTGATTAGTACTTTGAATCCAGGCGGGAGCAATATTAATTAATGAGCCTAATTGTTCTACTATTAAGGGAATCAGTATTAAACTGACAATAGTCAAAATCATTAAACCACTGACTAGCACAATAGTAATAGCTATTCCTCGTTTTATTCCTTTTTTAATCAATAATTGAGCCAATAACTCTAAGATAAAAGCTAAAATGCTAGCAATGATAACAA
>CALGKL010000124.1 GCA_937930495.1 uncultured Gloeocapsa sp. | reverse complement strand
GGGTTAGAACTACTTTTTCTGGTGCCATTTTTACTCCAGAAACGACTATTGAGTTTTTGTTGACTATCATAGGCTTTTCTTTTTTCTTCATCGTGTAAAACGTCATAAGCTTCGTTGATATTCTTAAATTTTTCTTCTGCTAATTTGTCATTAGGATTGACATCAGGATGATATTGACGGGCTAATTTCCGAAAGGCTTTTTTAATTTCTTCTGGTGTCGCGTTGGTAGGTACTCCTAATATCGCGTAATAATTACGATTTTGCATATCCAGTTATATTAGGGAATTTTTAACTTATTTTATTTAAAACCATTCATCATCTTCCTCATCCCAGCCGTTTTCCGCGGGAATATTGCTACCTCGACCACGTTTTTTATTGTAAGCAGAATTATTTTGGGGTGGGTAATCGTTTCTCGGGGATTTTCTCGATTCATAGTCATTGCGATAACCACTTCTGGGGGTTTCTTCCCTGTACCCTCGGTTGGTTGGTTCTTCTCGATAACCACTTCTAGGGGTTTCATAATTATCCCGATACCCTCGGGAATTATTAGAACGTTCTTCTGTAGGGTAACGACGAGATGAGGGATAGTCATCCCGATAATAATCTCTAGAGGAATAATAGCGGTCATCCTCTTCCTCCTCATCCCCAATCAAAGTGCGACGCAAAGAAGCAAAGAAACCCTCGTCTTCTTCTGACTCGTATTGTAATCTGATTTCTCGGTTTAATTCGTAGAGTGCGTCTTGTAAATCTGCTTGAGTTCGATCTAAGCGTCTTTCGTCTCCTTTTTCCAGACTATCGAGGATTTCTTGACACAAAGCATCGATGCGACGCCGATAGTAACTAGCGAATTGGGTTCCGTAGTCTAGAGCTACTTCTTTTAGTTTTCTTTGGGCTTGATCGGCTAGAGTTTTGGCACGGTTGCGTTTTTCGATTCTTTCTCTACGTTCCCTATCTTCTTCGGCGAATTGGGCTGCTTCTGTAATCATGCGATTTATTTCGCTTTCGCTGAGGGTTGAAGAACCTTGGATAATTACGCTTTGTTGTCTGCCTGTGGTTTTATCTACCGCTGTTACTTGGAGAATTCCGTTAGCGTCTATATCAAAAGATACTTGTATTTGTGGCATTCCTCTAGGGGCGGGAGGGATTCCGGTCAGACGGAATTTACCTAGGGATTTATTCCCGGCTGCCATTTCCCGTTCTCCCTGTAATACTTGTATTTCTACCGTGGTTTGGTTATTTTCTGAAGTAGAAAAGATATCTGAGCGTCTTACAGGGATAGTAGTGTTTCTCGGTATTAGTTTTTTCATTAACCCTCCTGTGGTTTCGATCCCCAAAGATAGGGGGGTTACGTCTAATAAGAGGATATCTTTGACTTCTCCTTGAAGAATCCCTGCTTGAATCGCTGCTCCAACCCCTACCACTTCATCGGGGTTAACGTTTTCGTTGGGTTCGATATTAATATAACTTCTGACTAATTCTTTGACCATGGGCATTCTCGTCCCGCCTCCCACCAGAATTACCTCGTCGATTTGAGCCGGAGTAATATTAGCGTCATAAAAAGCTCGTTTGACGGGACGACGGAGACGACTAACTAAGTCTTCGCAGAGTTCTTCAAATTTAGCGCGACTAAGTTGGGTCTCGATGTGTTTTGGTCCATCTTCTGTAGCGATGATAAAGGGTAGGTTGATTTCGGTGACGCTGACTCCTGAGAGTTCTATTTTCGCTTTTTCTGCTGCTTCAATCAGACGTTGTAAAGCTTGGCGATCGCGTCGTAAGTCTACCCCTTCTTTTTCTTGAAATTCTGTGGCTAACCAATCGACGATTTTTTTATCAAAGTCATTACCTCCTAGTTGGGTATCCCCGCTAGTGGCTTTTACTTCAAAGACTCCGTCCCCTACTTCCAGGATGGAGACATCAAAAGTTCCTCCCCCTAGGTCAAAAACTAGTACTGTTTGGTTACGACGTCGTTCTAAACCATAGGCTAGGGAAGCTGCGGTAGGTTCATTGATTATTCTCAATACTTCTAACCCAGCTATTTTCCCTGCGTCTCTGGTTGCTTGGCGTTGAGAGTCGTTAAAATAGGCGGGTACGGTGATCACTGCTCCTGTTACGGTTTCACCGAGATAACGACTAGCTTCGTCGGCTAGTTTGCGCAGGATCATTGCTGAGATTTCTTCGGGGGCAAATTCTTTTTTCAGACGTGGACATCTGATTTTGATGTTTCCGTTTTCATCACTACGAATGGTGTAGGGAACTCGTTTAGATTCTGCCTCTAGTTCAGCATAGCGACGACCTATGAACCTTTTTACTCCATAAAAAGTATTTTGGGGATTTAAAACCGCTTGACGACGGGCTAATTGTCCTACTACTAGTTCTCCATCTTTATTAAACCCTACCACTGAGGGGGTAGTTCGCATTCCTTCGGAATTAGGGATTACTAGCGGTTTTCCCCCTTCCATCACTGCTACTACGGAGTTGGTTGTGCCTAGGTCTATGCCTACTACTCTACCCATGCCTGATATTTTTCTCTCTTGAAAGCTCTATCTTATTATAATTTTTGTTAACTTTTTTTTGGTAATCACAACTAGCTTTTGAGGTTAAAAATCTTTTTAATTACCTCTTCTACTACTTTGTCTGGTGTGGAAGCCCCTGAGGTTATACCTACGGTTATTTCTCCCGCTGGTAGCCAATTTTCTTTAATTTCCAGGTCTTTACCTAGGGGTTTGTGTTCTACTCTATTTCCTGGTCCAATGCGATCGCCACTATCGATATGATAGGAGGGTATCCCTCGGGCTTGGGCTATTTCTTGTAAATGGGTGGTATTCGAGGAGTTATAACCCCCAATCACTACCATTAGATTTAATTCTTTTTCTACTAGTTCAAACATAGCATCTTGGCGCTCTTGTGTGGCGTCACAAATGGTGTTAAAACTCATAAAATGCTCATTTAAAGCAGTAGGTCCATATTTTTTGAGCATTGTATGTTCAAATAGTTTACCTATTTGTTCTGTTTCGTTTTTGAGCATAGTTGTTTGATTAGCTATTCCGACTCTTTCTAAGTCTAAATCTGGATCAAACCCTGGTGAGCAAGCTTTAGCGAAACGTTGCAGGAATTCTGCTTTATCTTTTCGGTTGAGGATATATTCGGCTACGTATTCTGCTTCCTCTAAATTTAAGACGATCAAATACTTATCAGCAAAAGAACTAGTCGCGATAGTTTCTTCGTGGTTATATTTCCCGTGGATGATGGAAGTATAGTCTTTTTTCTTGTGTTTTTCTACTGAATTCCACACTTTGGCTACCCAAGGACAGGTAGTATCGACGATTGTACAGCCTTTTGAGTTTAATAGCTGCATTTCCTCTACACTCGCGCCAAAAGCTGGTAAAATCACCACGTCTTGTGACTCTACCACTGAGAAGTCTTTTTCTCCTGCTTTTACTGGGATGAAACCTACTTCCATTTCTTTGAGACGTTGGTTAACCGATGGATTGTGTATAATCTCATTAGTAATCCAGATTCTTTCTTTAGGAAAGTGTTGACGGGTTTCATAAGCCATAGCTACAGCGCGTTCGACTCCCCAACAAAAGCCAAAAGCTTGGGCTAAATGAATAGTTACTTGACCTTGAGTTAAGGTATAATTATGCTCACGGATGGTTTGAATGAGATTACTCTGATATTCTTGATTCAGAACGCCACTGACTTCTGCTTGATGACCAAAGCCACGACGGTGGTAATTTTCTGATTGTTGTAGTGAACGTTTAAATGCTTTTGTATCCATCGGGTGAAATAGTAAAGATTTCTTAACCAATGGCTAGATTATAACAGATAGCCGCATTATCTTGAATTGGGGTTGGTTAATTGCTCCTCAACAAAAAACTATGAAGTCCTCCCCTATCTGGATTTAGGATTGATTTATGGATTGATTTTTTTTCTGGCCATATCTAAAATGATACCTTGTTCAGCGCGAGCGATCGCCTGATAAGTTTTAGTTATTGCTTGAGCTTCGACGGAAATAGACTGTATCCCCCAACGAATTAAATCTTTAATGATTTCGGGATATTCTACTGGT
>CALGKL010000123.1 GCA_937930495.1 uncultured Gloeocapsa sp. | reverse complement strand
CTAGTCATTGGGTATTAATCTATAATTGCTATGGCGATACTCTAAAAAAATACTTATCATGAAAAAACTATTATTGACCATTGCTTTAGTTTTTATTCCGGTTATGACTTTTGCCCAAGCACAACAAGAACTAGTTTCCGCAGAAACCGGAGTCAACTATGCTAGGTTAGCAGATTTATTATCCCAACAACAATGGCGTCGCGCCAATGATCAAACCCTGAATCTGTTACTTCAAGCTTCCGGAAGACAGACTCAAGGATGGTTGGATTTGGAGAGTTACCGCACATTACCCTGTAGTGACTTAGAAATTATCGATCGCCTTTGGGTAGAATATTCTGGGGGTCATTTTGGTTTCAGTGTCCAATTACCGATTTTTCTCGAAACCGGTAATCAACCAGGAAGATTAATCGATGAAACCGCTTTTGAGGAATTTGGCGATCGCGTTGGTTGGCGTCAAGATGGAGACTGGATCTTTTTTAAAGAAAACCTCAACTTTAGTCTGGATTCCCCTGAGGGTCATTTACCCAACCCTCGTCAGGTCTATGAAGTTAGCGGTAATCGACTAGACTATACTACTTTTGCCCAAAGATTGGTCGAATGTAACATAGGAGTTTCACAACAGCCATAATCCACGGTATTGGGCAATTTATTCTTCTTCGGGCATTTTTACGCTTATTTGATCAGGAGTAATTGTCACTTCGGCGCCAAGTTCTTTCATCTTTTTCAAAGCCAATTCCCTGGTTTGGTCGTCTCCGGCATAGGTATAAACCGTCATCCAGGCGCTAGCTTGTACTAATCTCCCATCGGGGTTAGTGGCGAGAAATGCAGCGGTTTCTTGGGAGCGCTCGGCGGCTACTCTAGCCATGTCTGTATCGTGATATAATGCCCATTTAGCCGCGGTTTCGTAGGAATGTCGGGCTTTTTCGTAATCACCCAGAAATAGAGTTTCATCTAAAGCCTTATATAACCAAATCTGATAGGCTAAATCCGTTTGCGCAGTCACGTACTGTAAACCCTGGTCCATCAATTCTACGCTTTTGAAGGGATCTCCTGCAAATAGGGAGGTAGCTGGGGCTAAAAGGAAATAAGCTCCCACAAAACGAGGGTCTTTCTTGATTACGGTTTCAAAATAATTACTACTTAAACTATTCCCGGTTAAATTGCGGGATGGTCCATCCCCATAATATTGAATAAAATCTAAAAATATCCAATCAGCTAGTAAATTAGCATAACCAAAAGTGGGTAACTGTTTCAAGATATTGAGACGCAGTCGTTTTTGTTGTTCTTCTTTTAACGCTTCTGCTTTGGTCAAGCTAGATTTATCCTGATTAGCTCGTGGTAATTGGAGCAGCACAACGGTCCCTAGGGAAGCGATCAACACTAGGATAGGTAAAATCAGAGAATAAAAAGAAGATAGTCTCTTACTCATCGAATTTGTTCAGCGTCTGAGCCACATTCTCTAGTATCTGAGGGTTCAGCGATGATATTGGTTACTTCATAAGATTGACAAACAATCATGCTATAATTACCCTGGCTATAGTATACACCTCCTGCATAAGCTCTGGTCTGATCCTGTTGAAAGTCGGTATTACTCGGACGTACCACTGCATAACTACTGTTGTTATAGGCAACAATGTTATAATCTTCTATGTAAGTATTATCAAAACTCAAATTCAAAACATTAATACTTTCTGCGTCAGTGGTTTCTTGCACAAAAACATTGTTTTCCCAGTGATAGGCTTGTTGAGCGCGATTAATCGTCCCAACGGCGTTTTTAAACTCCACTTCTCTTGCTTTTCCCGCCTGTTTGACTAAGTTGGGGAGAGCGATCGCCGCGAAAAGACTCAAGAAAATCATCACCACCATTAATTCTATCAGAGTAAAACCTACTGATGATTTCTTGAGGAGATAAAATAATAATTTGGTTTTAAACTGTGAGATATTCATGGTATTGTCAGTTGTATAGACCATTGAGTGTAGGACAAAGGTAGTAAAGAGTATTTACTACCGGGGGATGTCCCCTAGGGGAGATTGTTTATCTGACTCGTTCGGCATCCGTACCACAGTCGGAATCAGGTGGGAGGGTCGGTGGTGGGGTGGTTTGGGAGACTAACAAGGATTGACACATCAGAGTTGTGTAAACACCCTCGGCAAATAGAGTTAAACCAGAATAAGCCCGAGTTTGGTCTGTTTGATACTCAACATTGCTAGGGGCTATGGTAGCATAAGCTAGAGGCTCTGAGTGAGCTTCTATATCATAACTATCAATATATTGAGGGCTAAATCTAATGTTCAAGAGTTCTAAACTATCTGCGTCGGTATCTCCTTGAGCAAAGACTTTATGTTCCCAGTGATAGGTTTGTTGCGCCCGATTAATCGTCCCGACGGTATTTTTAAACTCCACTTCTCTGGCTTTTCCCCCTTGTCTAATCAGATTGGGTAAGGCTACCGCTGAGAAAATAGAGATAAACAACATCACAATCGTCAATTCGATCAGGGTAAAACCTGGGGAAAGGCTTGTAAATCTAGGTTTCATATGAAAAAAGCGTGAGTAACCGCCTCTTTTTTCCTAAAATCAGAGGAAGAAACCACGCCTCCACTAAACTGAGAGTCTTACTATTTTCCCGAGGAGTCAAACCCAAGCTAGGGAACCAGACTCGTCTCGAGGAAGGATATTCTTAACGAATGAGTGTTGAACCACTAGCGCAAGAAACTGCGCCGCTAGCAAAGGTGGGAACAGCAAGTTGAGAAGCGTTATCATTAGACTGACAAATACCTTGCGCGTAATTACCGTTTTCGTACTGAATACGTCCAGAGTAAGCTCTGGTTCCATCGTTGACATAGTTGGTATTTGCAGGTTGAACGGTAGCGAATTCTGCACCTGTACCGGCAGAGTTGGAAGCTGATATACCTAAGTTATCCGCTGTAGAACCGTTGGTGATATATTGGGTGGGAAC
>CALGKL010000122.1 GCA_937930495.1 uncultured Gloeocapsa sp. | reverse complement strand
GGCGATCGGCATAGGGACTAATTGGTTTGTCTCAAGGAGAGTTTGCTCCCAAGGTGCGTCTAGGGAGGATTTTTCCCCAAAAGCAAAGCTTTTTCTACTGAGTCTGAGTACCCAACTTTGGGGAAATTCCTGAAAGTAACTCACGGTGATTGCCACTATCTCGGGAGTGATATACTCATCACAGTTAATCGTTAAGATATATTCTCCCCTAGCGTTGAATAATCCCGTCAAACGTTGGATAATCTCACCTCGAATGGGACTAACAATCTGCAACATGCGGGGATCTGCTATTGATTCTGGTTGATATCCAGGAGGATGAACCAAAATAAATTCTACATCTCCTTTTACCTTTAGTAACTCGGTTAACCAATGTTGAGAAAATCCTTCTCGGGTGGGAGTGACGATGGATAGCTTGGGTTGTCCCATAAGGTTAGAGATTTATTTTACCAGTAAATACTAGTTCAGCTGGACCTGTCATATAGACTTTTTCCGATTCTGGTGACCATTCTATCTCTAAAAGTCCTCCGGGAAGTTCAACGGTACAAGTTGATTCAATCTGTTTGGTCAACAACCCTGCCACTACAGAAGCACAGGCACCTGTACCACAAGCGAGGGTTATTCCGGCACCTCTTTCCCAGACCCTCATTTTGATATAATTACGATTAACTACTTGTATAAATTCTGTGTTGATTCTTTGGGGAAAAACCCGATGATGTTCAAATTGAGGACCGAGAGTTTCTAGGGGGATACTATCTACATCCTCAACAAAAATAACACAGTGTGGGTTACCCATACTTACGCAGGTAACAGACCAACTTTGGTCAGCCACTGTTAAGACTTCATTAATTACTTTATGCTCTGGGGGTACTAAAGTAGTAGGGATTGCCCCGGCGAGATATTCAGGTTTTCCCATATCCACTTTCACTTGTCCATTGGCTAGTAATTCGGGAGTAATTACACCAGCTAGAGTCTGGATACGATAAAAATGTCCTTCTGTTTGTTTTTGAGTCAAATTAGCGATAAACTTAGCTAAACAGCGTATCCCATTGCCGCACATTTCTGGTTCTGAACCGTCAGAATTGAAGATGCGCATGGTATAGTCAGTATCATTTTCTCCTGGAAGGGCAAAAATCACCCCATCAGCACCAATACCAAAATGGCGATCGCATAATTTTACCGCTTGCTCTGGACTGAGTACGGGTTGTTTTTGGTGACGATTATCCAACAAAATAAAATCATTACCTAATCCCTGATATTTGCTAAACTCTAACATTATTATTACTCACTTATTTTATGAGCGAATTTGATACAACTTTACCTAGTATACGTCAAGTGCAAACTCTGATTTCAGACAAGCAAGAGGTAGAACTCAAATTAGTCACAGACGACCTACTGGTGGGGAGAATTCTCTGGCAAGATCATGATTGTATCTGTTTAGTAGATCAGTATGAACAAAAAACCTTAATTTGGCGTCGAGGCTTGGTTTATTTAAAGTTAAAATCCTAAATATATGCAAAATAGTCTAATTATCGCTTTAGCAAGTTCAATAATTTTCAATTTACCCGTACAAGCCTTGACGGTGCGTCTAACCCCAGAAAAGCCTCAGCAAGGTGATACTATTAGCGTCATTATTGAAACGGAGGTTAGTGATCCTCAACCTACGGTTTCTGTGGGGGATAAAGACTATCCGGTTTTTCCTTTGGATCAAACCCTAGGAAGATATCGAGCTTTCTTACCAACTACTCCTTTAGATACTCCAGGTAAGATGGTCATCCAGGTTGGGGATGGTATCGAAGTCAAAAATCTGGCAATTTGGCTAGAAAATCGGGATTTTCCGACTCAAAGTATCTGGTTAAGTGGTACAGCCGCCGAACCGGCTACGGAAATAGAATTAAGCAGAGTTAGCGCCTTTAAAGACTTAGTAACCCCAGAGAAATATTGGCAGGGGACATTTTTACGCCCAAGTCCGGCTAAGGTTTCAGCTTTATTCGGTGTTCAACGTTATATCAATGGTAAATTTGCCCAAGACTATTATCATCGGGGGGTAGATTACGCCGCGGCTCAAGGTTCTCCCGTTTTTGCCCCAGCTGCGGGAAAAGTCGCTTTAATCGGGAGGGAATCAGAAGGTTTCCGTATCCACGGGAATACGATTGGTATTGACCATGGTCAAGGTGTTTTGAGTATTTTTCTCCATTTAGACCAAATTTTAGTCAAAGAGGGGGATTTTGTCGAAGCAGGACAGCAAATTGGTACAGTAGGAAGTACAGGGGCTTCTACTGGTCCTCATTTACATTGGGGTTTGTATGTTAACGGAGTTTCGGTAGATCCCGTTCCTTGGCGTTTTGAGGGGTTTGAGTAAATGAACATACGTGACATTGTCGAGCAGGCTTTTAAAAATGGCTATCTCACTCCAAGTATGGAAGCCGAAGTCGGTAAAATCTGTGAAGCTGCTACAGAGTTATCAGCTGAAGAATATATCGCTTTAGACAAATTAATGGGAGCACTATTAACAGGAGACATTGTGGCGATGCCTCGCAAACACTTTATCAATGTGATGGAAGAACTCGTACTAAGCGAAGCTTTAACGAAAATTGCTCAAATAGAAGCTACTAGCGACTTTACTTTAGAAGTAGGTGACATTGCCGCTTATGCTTTAAATCGGTTACCTCCTCTATATGCTACTACAGAAGAGGGAGCTAACCTTCAAAGGGAAAGGGCTAGATCCGAATTACATCAGTTAATCAATCAACAGGTTGATGAAGCGATCAAACGCTATCTCAATCAACCTGATTTTCACCCCGAAAGAACCGTAATTCAAGGCTCAACCGGTCATAATCGCACTATAGTCCAACAAGTTAGTAATCTTCTTGAGTCTTACGCCCCTGATTTTGAAAGTGAGTAGGCATTTGCGTTAGAGTTTTCCTGTAGGGGAAAGGTCCTTCTCAGATACCCCAGCTGCTTTTAAGATATGATAGGTGACGAGTAACTGAGTTAAAGCTAAAGGATAACTAGAGAGAGTTTCTCCGGTAGTTCCCATTACTGCTCCAATGTCTTGGTTACCTTCTAGACTACAAAACTGACCTAGATAGGGGATCTCCTTACAGAGAACCCTCTCTAATTCTCTGACTTGTTCGGCTGTAGCTTGACAGTCAATTTCTAAGACATCTACCGGTTTACCCATATCCCGGTCTAATTCTAAGCGAATTGCCTCGTTTAAGTGGGATTTTCCAGGAATAAGTAGGTGGGTAAAGTCGGGATGGGGAATTGTGGGACGCAAGATTAATCTGACGTTTAATAATAATTCTTCTAATTTTTCTGGATCAAGAGGATAAAAACTGACTACTAGGTCAGCCCATTGACGCTGGGGACGAATAAAGGCTTCTGAATCCTTTTCTCTTTGACGTAGTTGTTCTAATACTTCTGCCTCAGTATATCCTCTTTTCCGGGTGTCTCTTTTGATTTTCCACAAAATACGTAGGGGTTCAGGAGGGGCTAAATATACCTTGACGTCGTAACTATCCCGCATAGCACGAGTCGAGTAGCCTAGTAAACCTTCAACGATGATAAATTGTCTCGGTTTGATGTATTCGGGAGGATCAAATTTTCCTGTCTCGTGATTATAAATTGGTTTGAGGATTGCTTGTCCTGTACGTAGTAAACCAAGATGTTGTTGGATAATGTCTAGATAGTTGCAGTCTGGATGCAAGGCGGAAATTCCTAATTTGGCTCTTTGAGTGCGATCGTAACGATGATAGTCATCGGTACAGATGACGGTTACTTTCTCTTCCCCTAATATTTTGGCTATTCCCTTAGTTAGGGTGGTTTTACCCGCGGCGCTGTCTCCTACTATCCCGAGAATAATTGGGCGATTGGTCATATTTCTGTCGTTTCTATAGTTAAAATGTCATTTTACCAACAAATTATCTAGAGAGTACCGATAGGGATTGGGAAGGTTAACAACTCCTTGGGTTTTTTCCATAACAAGTGGGGAATTTGGCTTTTTAATTCCTAAAAAATCACAATTACTTTCTGCTATAATAGCACTAAGTTACAAAGATAAAAATTACAACCATGGGCTTAAATATAGTCAATATCGTCGGCAGAGCAGGAATGGACCCGGAAATACGCTACTTTGAATCAGGAAGCGTTAAATGTACCTTAACTATGGCGGTAAAGCGTCCTACCAGTAAAGAGGATGAGCCAGACTGGTTTAATCTAGAAATCTGGGGAAAACAAGCCGAAGTCGCGGCTAATTACGTGCGCCGGGGTAGTTTAATAGGGGTACAAGGTTCACTGAAAATAGATACCTGGAGCGATCGCAATACAGGAGAACAACGGTCTAAACCAGTGATTAAAGTAGATAAACTAGACTTACTCGGTTCAAAACGGGATAATGACTCTAGTCAGGTTGGTAACCATGACTCCTTTGAACCAGAATTTTAAGTCTATTTATGAGGTATGCGTTAGTCCACGAATGGTTTACACCTAAAGCAACAGGAGGCTCAGAGTTAGTAGTACAAGAAATTCTGCGTCATGTTGAGGCGGATGTTTACGCGCTGATTGACTTTGAGTCTAACAACCCTCAAAGCTATCTCTATCAACGCCAGATCGGTACTACTTTTTTACAACATTTTCCCCTAGCTAGTAGAGGAGTACAAAAGTATCTCCCCTTACTGCCGATCGCTATTGAACAACTAGACCTATCCTCCTATGACGTTATTTTATCTTCATCTCATGCAGTAGCCAAAGGAATCCTAACCAACCCCCAACAACTGCATATATGTTATTGTCATACTCCAATGCGTTACGCTTGGGATTTAACCTTTGATTATTTAGAGTCAAACCCCTTGGGAAAACCACCCATCGGGATCATAACCCGCTATATTTTACATAGACTCAGAGCCTGGGATGTCATCTCAGCTAATCGAGTTGATTATTTTATCGCTAACTCTCGACACACAGCTGGAAGAATTTGGCGCTGTTATCGTCGCGAAGCCAAAGTTATTTACCCACCAGTTAATTTAGATAGATTTAATTTTAATCCCGTCAAAGAAGACTTTTTCCTCACTGTTTCCCGTTTAGTTAGCTATAAAAAAATTAGCCTAATCGTGGAAGCCTTTAATCACTTGGGTAAACCCCTAGTTATAATCGGCTCAGGACCTGAGTTGGAGCAAATTAGACAACTAGCTAAACCTAATATCAAAATTCTCGGACCTCAACCCAACGAAATTGTCGCCGAATATATGGCTTTAGCTAAAGCCTTTGTCTATGCAGCTTGTGAAGATTTTGGTATTGCTTTAGTAGAAGCCCAAGCCTGTGGTACACCAGTAATAGCATATGCTCAAGGAGGAGCAACAGAAACAGTTGTTGATGTACGGAAAGATTTGCATAAAGCTACAGGTTTATTATTTCCTAGTCAAACTCCCGAAAGTTTAATTAGTGCGGTTGAGCAGTTTTTAGGGAGAGAAACAGAGATTAAAGCTGAAAATTGCCGAGAGCAAGCCCAAAAATTTAGTGCAGAAATCTTTAAAAAATGCTATACAGAATTCTTAGAAAATTGTATCGAGCAATGGCAAACGACATTTTTCTAAGTAAATAGATCACAATCAGACTCATCTGCATTTATGATCTAAGGATAAATAGTGTGTGGTGTGAAGGAATAAGATGACTGTTAATAGCCGACTTATCTCCCTGAAGTTTATACCTGGATTCATCAAAGCAGGTTATCAACCTCGCTTTAAACCAAGTCATAAGCGATCGGGTTTAATCTTAACAACTAGAAAGAGAAACCTAACGAAACGTCTGTTTGATATTGCTTTTTCGTTATTAGTACTAATTTTGTGTTCGCCTGTATATATTTTATTAGCCCTACTGATTGGGATTAGTTCTCCCGGAGGAGTATTTTATATACAAGAACGAGTAGGTAAAAATCATCGACCCTTTAAATGTATTAAATTTAGGACGATGATCCCCAACGCTGACCAAATTTTAGAACAGCTAATCGCTGAGAGTCCCCATCTTAAGCAAGAATTTGAAGATAACTTTAAACTGAAAGACGATCCTCGAATTACCCCCATTGGGAAATTTCTGAGAATGACTAGTCTAGATGAGTTTCCCCAATTTTGGAACGTTCTCAAAGGTGATATGAGTG
>CALGKL010000121.1 GCA_937930495.1 uncultured Gloeocapsa sp. | reverse complement strand
TTTAAGGACTTCCTGTAATAACCTTGCTTCAGCCAAGTTATCTTCAATCAACAAGACTTTAACTGAACTTGTCAACATTGTCTTTGTGCTTTGCTCCCATTCTCTACATCAATCGGGAGTATGTACCGAGAAAAAAGAGAGAAAAATTTGCCAATGTTTCCCTCCTTACTAATCTAATGGTAGAGTAACAGTCTTGAGCCAAAATTCCTCAATTCCTTTAACTATTTCAAATAGCTGAGTTAGATTCCGTGATTTAGTGATATAACAGTTTACGTGTAAATCGTAACTATGAAAGATATCATCCTCATTTTTTGAGGTAGTTAAAACCACTACGGGAATACGTTTGAGATTGGGATCAGCTTTGATTTCTGCTAAAACTTCTCGACCATCTTTACGGGGTAAATTCAAGTCTAACAGAATAAGATCAGGACGTTGAGCCTCAGCGTATTCACCTTCTTTACGTAAATATGCCATAGCCTCCACCCCATTCCTCACGCTGACGATTTCATGGGGGATGACACTATTTTTCAAAGCTTCTTCAATCAGACGGACATCAGCTTTATTGTCCTCTACTAGGAAAATAAGTTTAAGCTTTTCGCCCTCTTCTAAGCTCACGATCGCGTCCTCCTACGGGAATGGTGAAGTAGAATTTTGCTCCTTGATTCAATTCTGATTCTACCCAGATTTGACCTCGATGACATTCTACTATTTTTTTACAAATTGCTAAACCCATACCCGTCCCTGGGTATTCATCTCGGGTGTGTAAGCGTTGGAAGATAATAAAGATTCTTTCGGAAAATTGGGGGTCAATCCCGATCCCATTATCTTCTACACAGAACAACCATTCTTCTTCTAGTCTAGTTGCGGTAATCTGAATTTTGGGGGTAGCATTGCTGCGGAATTTGATCGCATTACCTATTAAGTTTTGGAATAGCTGCATTAACTGAGTTTGATCAGCCATGACTGTGGGTAAAGGTCCATAGGTAATCACCGCTTGATTTTCATCGATTCTTCTTCTGAGGTTACTGAGAGCTTTTTCTAGGGGGATTTGGACATCGGTTAGTTCAAACTCGATCGCTTGGGTATCAACGCGAGAATAGGCTAAGACGTCATCGATCAGGGTTTGCATTAAACTCACCCCTTCTACTGCGTAACCGATAAATTCTTTCGCGTCTGTATCTAATTGATTGTTATAGCGCATTTCCAGTAACTGGACATAATTAGCTACCTGATTGAGTGGCTCTTGTAAATCATGGGAAGCTACATAGGCGAATTTTTTCAATTCTGAGTTAGATCGTTCTAAATCATGGGCTAATTGAGCTAATTCATCGGCTTGGCGTAGGATAATGTTGATAATGGCTTTTCTCAATTCTAAAGCGGCTTTAATCTCTACTGGTTGCCAAGGGAGTGATTTTAACCTGACGGTTTCTTTCCACAGTTCAAAGGATTTGCGGGGTGAGAGTTTGAGGTTACCTTGTTTTTGTTGGGCTTCGTAAGGGTGGTTAGGATTTCCCCCCCAATTGACGGTCTGAATTACTTCTGGCCTAAACCATAACACGTAGTTTTGACTGGAGATGGGTATGGCTAATAATCCGCTAGCGACGTCTTTATATTTATCCGCGTCGGGGTAAACTCTAGCCAGAGAATCGGTGGAAAATACTTCCTCATCTACATTCTTGCGCAACCATTGTACCAACAGGTTTAAATCATCTTCTGAGGGGACTTTACCGATTACTGTCCATTTGTTGTTAAACAGGATCGCTGCACCTTTGGCGCTAGTTAATTCTAACAAGTTAGGTTGATGTTTACTTAACCCTTGGATAAAGTTTTCGTCGCTAGACATATAGTCTATCAACGCGGTTTGAACATAGGTTAATTTCATCCGATAGTTATAGTCTTCTGTTTCTTCTCTTGCTGATATTTCTGAGAAGATTACTTGTCCTAAAAATTCACAAGCTTTGCGCAATTCGTAGGGTACGTATTTAGGGGTACGATGGTGACAAGCGATTAAACCCCAGAGTTTTTCGTCTTTGATTAGGGATATGGTTAAGGATGCACCCACTCCCATATTGTGCAAATATTCTGCATGGCAACCGGAGGGACTTCTGAGGATAGAATGGGTTAAGTCTAGGGGGGTGTTATCTTGATAGTCATCTGCTTTAACCAGACTAATTCCCTCGGCGTGACTATCGGGAATCAAGCGAATCCAGTTGGAGGCGAATAATTTACGCGCCGCTGGTGGTATATCTGATTCGGGATAGTGTAAACCTAGATAGGGTTCTAATTCTGGTATTTTTTCTTCAGCCAGGACTACTCCATGTCCATCTGCTTCAAATTTGTACAACATAACGCGGTCAAATTCTGTGACTTTGCGCACTTCTTTGACGATAACTTCACAGAATTGCTTGAGGTTAACTGTTTCCAGGAGTTGTTTGATAGAGGCTTTCGCTAGGTGATAAAAACTTAAAAAGGGGATATTTTCGTGAGCGAAGGCGGGTTCTAGTTCTAAAATCAAGATACCATCAATGTTACGATGGAAAACGGCGTCAAAAACTACGTAT
>CALGKL010000120.1 GCA_937930495.1 uncultured Gloeocapsa sp. | reverse complement strand
TCAAGGTCATCGTTTAGTGTGGCGTAAAGATTTAGATCCCTATCAACTAAAATTATTACGTGCTCAAATAAAAGCGCGCAAGGGCCAAAATAAATAATTATGTTTTTTAGCGTTGTTATTCCTACCTATAACCGTCAACCTATCTTAGCTAAGTGTTTACTGGCGCTAGAAGCACAAGTAATTACTAATAGTCAGATCCAGGGCTATGAAGTTATAGTAGTTGATGATGGTTCAACAGATAATACCCTAGCTTGGCTATCCCACGCTAAAGCACAACTACCTCACGTTAAAGTCGTTACTCAAAATCACCTAGGACCAGCAGCAGCTCGCAATCTAGGGGTAACCAAAGCAACCGGAGAGATAATTATCTTTATTGACAGTGATTTAGTGGTTACACCCAATTTTATAGAAGCTCACGCCCATTCTCTGATTAGCCACAGTCAAAAGTTAGGAAACGATCGCCTGTTTACCTATGGAAGGGTAGTTAATACCGCTAATTTTGACGATCCTACCTCAGAACCCTATAAATTAACCGACTTTTCCGCAGCTTACTTCGCCACAGGGAACGTAGCGATCGCCCGAAAATGGCTGGAAAAAGCGGGATTATTTGATACTCGGTTTCAACTTTATGGTTGGGAAGATTTAGAATTGGGTGTACGTCTGAAAAAACTAGGGTTAAAATTGATTAAATGTCCTCTAGCAGTAGGTTATCATTGGCATCCTCCCTTTAGTTTAGAACAAATTCCCAGTTTAATCGAAAAGGAAAAACAACGAGGACGGATGGGGATCTTATTTTATGAAAAACACCCTAGTCTTAACGTTCGGATGATGATTCAAATGACTTGGTTACATCGTCTCCTCTGGGGAACACTTTCCCTAGGTGGAAGACTCAATGAAAAAACCATGAGCACTTTTTTGGCGAAATTAATTAATAGAGGACAATCCCAATTAGCTTTAGAAATTGCTCGGATTTTTCTAAATTGGTATAATGTTCAGGCAGTTTATGAGGCTTATGCTGAAAAAAACCTAAAGGAGAAAAATATTAAGATTAGTTAATTTTAGCACTAAATTAAGGTTCAAGTAATATTTCTGTTGAAAAACCTAAAAAAAGTGCTTTTAATAAAAAACACTTAAAATTAAGCAAATTAGGAGGTAATGATGTCAGCTGGTTTAATAGGATTCGCCATAGGTTTAGCCGTAGGTATTGGTTTTGTCTATTGGCAAAGACAACAATTACAAGGACAAGAACAAAAACTCAAACAGTTAAAACAAGATTCTAATAAAAAAATTCGCGACCTAGAAAGAGAAAAAGAAATACTCAGAGAAGATACAACTACCCTGCGACTGGAAAAAGAAGACTTAGAACGACGCTTAAATAATTTAACCGAAGATCAACAATCTCAAATAGAACGAGTAGAACAATCATATACTCAACAAATCCGTCAATTAGAACAAGATAAGCAAAATTACGAACATCGACTAGTTGAGTTAGAACAGTCCTATCAACAAAGTCAAGAAAGAATTCAACAATTACAACAATCTCGTTCTGAGGATTCGGGCGATCGCGCTGAACTACAAGAACTCAAACAGTTAACAGCGACCTACGAAGAGAGAATACATGATTTAGAAAGAGCTTACAACGAGAGCCTTAATCGTAGTACTGCTTTAGAGAATGAATTACAATCAGTCAAACAAGACTATGAGGAACGCATCAGAGTTTTAACCCTAGCTTCAACTCAAGCACCCCCCCAATTCCTGGGGGAAGCACCTACTATTGTAGCTAAAAAAGGAACAACAGTCTCTAGAGAAGAGGAAGTAAAAGAACTGGTTTCCCCACCAGAAGGAATCAGTACAGAAACCGAAATCTATACCCCCGAGGAAATACAACAATTTACCGAAGCAAGTACAGATAAAATGGTTTACCCCTTTCTAGGACAAGAAACAGGGGTAAATCATGACACAGAAATCATTAGCTCTGAGGAAATTAATGCTATGCTCAGAGCAGAAGAAGCGACAACTACAGAAAAACCTGAAGATCCCTTTTCAGAATTAATATCTGTAGAAGAACTAGAATCCTTTTCAGATCAATCATCAGCTGTAATCAGCAGCGATGATCCCTTCGCGGAGATAATTACTACCGATGAATTCAACCCCTTTGAATCTGAGTTAGAAGGGACTAGAGAATCTCACGGTTTAGAGGAGTTATCGTTAGTTGAAAATCAAACAGCAGATTTAACCTTGGAAAAATCTCAACAAGATGAATCAGATTTACTCGATTTAATTGCTGGTGATGATGATCTAGGTGAATTTATGTCTTTTGACGAAATTGGGGAAATTGCCTCCTTGACTAATAATAGTCGAGGAGAAGATGACCTGGATCTTATGGAGATATTAGGGGAAGATGATTCTGATGATGATTTAGCAGGATTCCTTGACTTAGACGATTCAGAAAAAGAGCTTCAAGCCGAAGATTTAGAACTATTTTCTGATTTCTTAGATGAGGAAGATGATAAGTAATTTATACCGTTGGAGAAAATGTCAACAGATTATCTCACTAGAAATAGAGTAGCGTTAATTAGAAGGACTACAGGAGAAACCGATGTAGAAGTTAACCTCAATCTCGATGGTCGAGGTCAATGTCAAGTTAAAACCGGGATTCCTTTTTTAGATCATATGTTGCATCAGTTAGCCTCCCATAGTCTGATTGATTTAGAAATTCAAGCGACAGGAGACTGGGAAATTGATGACCATCATACTAATGAGGATGTGGGTATTACCTTAGGACAAGCGATCGCTAAAGCCATAGGCGATCGCCGTGGTCTAGTTAGATTTGGTAACTTTGTTGCTCCTCTAGATGAAGCTTTAGTCCAAGTCAGTCTAGATTTTTCCGGACGTCCCTATCTTAACTATGGTTTGACTATTCCTACCGAAAGGGTTGGAACTTACGATACGCAATTGGTGAGAGAGTTTTTTGTTGCTTTGGTTAATCATAGTCAAATCACTCTACATTTGCGTCAACTAGAGGGGATTAACTCTCACCATATCATTGAAGCGACTTTCAAAGCTTTTGCGCGCGCTTTACGTATGGCGATCGCCATTGATCCTGCTCGCGCTAGTGAGATTCCTAGTTCCAAAGGAATACTCTAACCTACTCAAAAGCTTAAACTTGATTTTAATCCCTAGGGTAATTACCCTAGGGATTAAAATCAAGTTTAAGC
>CALGKL010000119.1 GCA_937930495.1 uncultured Gloeocapsa sp. | reverse complement strand
ACCAGAGTAAATTTAAATCTATTTCGTATTATAACCAAAGTTTGGCTAACTCTGTACCCTGAGTTTTAGTAATTAATTTTTGTTTCAGTAAAGTTAATTGTTGATTAGATAAATAATTGCGCCAATCTCCCACCTCTCCCTTACGGATAAAAGATGGCATATTTTCCGGACGTCGACTACACCATCTTTGTTGTTGTTGACTCATTTGCTTAAAACTGCTATTTTCTACGATTTTTTTTAATATTTCGGGATTTTCTAACTTTTTACGGTAATTATCTCCTATAAAACTCGCGATCCGTTTGATTATATCTTCAGGATTAGCTTTTAATTCCTCGTAAGTCAACCAAAGGAGATTAGAATCATGGTAATGCTCATACCAGGATAACAGGTGGTCAAAATAATCCCCAAAATCCACCTCTCCTGCTAAAAAACAATCAAAAAAATCACTAAAACTACCCTCAGCAAAGTCATAATGTTGGACAAACCCGCGGGTATGGTGATAAAAAGAAACCACACAATCAAAAGGATTGCGCGCGACGTAGATATATTTAGCCTGGGGATGATGAGGAGTCAGATGATAGGGTAGATGAGTTTTAATAAATCTAGGGGGGGATAAAGCGCTGACTATATCCTTACCTACTTCTTCTAAATGGGGTATATCTTGATTGAGAGTTTGATTCCCATCCATAGGTTTTCCATCCCGAAGGAGTAACCAGATAATGTATTGCGTCCAAGTTGTACCGCATTTAGGGTAGGTAACAATAAAAGTATCTTCCGGGGTAGCTCGATATTGGAGCCCACTAGTAAATCCTTCAGGAGGGAAGCCTAGGGGCATTCTGAAGCCATTATGAAGACGATAACTAGGTTTTAGGCCAAAATTTCTAGCTTTAGCCAACATAGCCTTATCTAGGGCTTGTTGACATTCTGCACTAGCAAAAGCTTGATTATAGGCAATATCCAGATGAGGATATTTAACTTTAGCAGATTCTGCATGACGTTTAGCCGTAT
The DNA here is from genome assembly GCA_937930495.1 of uncultured Gloeocapsa sp. Taxonomy (GTDB): domain Bacteria; phylum Cyanobacteriota; class Cyanobacteriia; order Cyanobacteriales; family Gloeocapsaceae; genus Gloeocapsa. The sequence continues at coordinate 2,487 of CALGKL010000119.1, read as the reverse complement.
CGATGCGCACGGTTAAATCCTGCTTTTGGGCTAAATCATCCATCTGGGCTAAAGCTTTGGGGGAGAAGACACCAGGTACTGAAGCTGAGACTATAATAGCATGGGGGCTTAAACTATAAATATGTTCTTGGGTAATCAAGTCAGCGTTGGGTATTCCCGATTCATTTAACCAGGGTATAGCTATAGCTAGATATTTTGCACCTTGAATCGCTGCGGTAATACTAGAGGCACAGGTAACCCTATTCGGGTCAATTCCGCGCTTATTTAGGGTTTCCAGACGTTTAGAGGGGTTTTGGAGGGAGGGGCTAAATAAGTGTACATCAAGTTGGTAATCAATGGCTTTAAGGGCGATTTCCTTACCGATATTACCCACACCAATAATGCCTATTTTACTACCTGCTTGGGCTTGGTCAAGTTTTAAATATTTGAGTAAATGTTGTGCAACATAGGGGGAATTAATCCCGGGAAGGTTAGTTACTTGGACATTGTATAATTCTGCTGTCTTAACATCAATAGCCCTAGTATCAACTCCTCTACGGATAATTAAGAGTTTCTGTTGTTTACCTACGGCGTTGCGCCAACTTATAATAGCTTTTTTAGGTACTGCATTACTACCCACGATTAAGACATGGGGTTGGAATTCTTTAAGAGTTTGACATAATTGCGTAAGAGTGGGGTCGTTTGCTTCATCGGGTATTTGATTAGCACCAATTTCGGGAAGGTAAAGATAGATATGGTTATTAACGATAGTAACTCCAGCGTTGACCAATCCTAATTCAGCGATCGTCTTTTCAGCAATAGGATGGGTAATCAAGATTTTATTCATTTTGACTTAAAACTTGTTTAGCGAGTTGGATAATTTCAGAATAGGGTAATTGAGTGATATCGATGGAGGAAGCTTTATCTCTAGAAAATCCTAATATACCCTGATTTTTGACTGTATTAACCACTAAAATTTTACCCGTGGGACTTTTTATTCTGATTTCTTGCTCTGATGCCCAGAAACTGCAATAATAAATATGATTTTTATAAGTAAAACTAGCTTTATTAGTAGCCATCTCAGGAATACGAACACTGACTAATTCTAATTCAATACTGATTTGTCCTTGATAATTATTTTCTCTGAGTTGATAAGCGATATCTATCTCTTTGGGTAGGGGGAAATAGTCACCCCAACGCCAGGCGATCGCTTTGATGGTATCATCTCCTTGGGCGAGGGTTAATTTCAGATGTTGTTTACCTACTATTTGTTGTTCTAAGACTTTAACTCGCGGAGTCCAAAAGATAGGATAGTCATTAGCGATTCCCCAAGGGTGTAAACGATCTATTTCTTGATATAGTTGTTGATTGAGTTGACTAAACTTGGCCTCGGCGTCGATTTTTACTAAGGGTTTGAGATGATGGGGTTGGAGACATTGATGAGCAAATAAGCGTAATTTCTGCTGAAAAGCTGGTAAATTAGCTCTATATAAACCGAATCCTCCCGCTGCTTTGTGACCTCCGTATTTAATCAAGCTTTCTCGAGCAAATTCCAAGGCTTGAAAGATATTAAATTCTTCTATACCACGAGCAGATCCTCTAATTATGTCTGGGTTATTTTCTTCATAGGTAGCAATAAAAACTGGTACACCGTAACGTTCAACTAAACGAGAAGCTACAATACCAATAACCCCATGATGCCAATCTGGGTGTACGATCAGTAGAACGCGATTTTCTTGCCAAGGAATCGGTTTAGTTTCGATGATGGTGATTGCTTCTTCTTCAATTTGACTACAAAGTTTTTGACGTTGTTGATTAACTTGTTCACATTTCATCGCTAACTCTAAAGCTAATCCCTTGTCTTCGGTGGTCAGTAAATCAATGACGATTTGGGGGTTATCTATTCTTCCTATAGCGTTGATTCTCGGTCCTAATTTGAATCCTATATCTTCAGGGCGAAGTTGTTTAACTGTATCATTGACTCCCGCTACTTGCATTAAAGCTTGAATACCTTGGAGTTGGGATTGAGGAAGTAACCTTAACCCCTGTTGTAACCAACGACGATTTACCCCGATTAGAGGTGCTAAATCAGCTATCGTACCTAAAGTGTATAAAGCCAACAACTCTGCTTCTAATTCTTGAGAATTAGCATAATTAGCGATTAAATTATTCGCCAAAAGATAAGCTACCCCAACTCCTGCTAAACCGTAATAGGGTGATTGAGGGGAAATTAACTTAGGATTTAAAATAGCATCGGCTGCGGGTAAAGTTTCGGGTACATCGTGGTGATCTGTGATGATCACTTTGATACCTAGATCTTTAGCTAAAGCGATCGCCCCATGGGCTGAGATCCCATTATCTACAGTGATAACCAAACTAACCCCTTCTCTAGCCAACTCTTTGACTATACGTTCATTAAGACCATAACCGTCAGTCATGCGACTAGGGATAGCATAATCAACCTTTGCTCCTAGATAACGCAAAGTGCGCAATAATAGAGCTGTACTA
>CALGKL010000118.1 GCA_937930495.1 uncultured Gloeocapsa sp. | reverse complement strand
GGCACTACGGCGGTAGGAATTAAACCTACATCATCTTTGTCAGTTCTCTCAAACCCTTATGGGTATTGAGGTCTAGAGTTTTAAAACCCTCTAGAAACGGGTCACACTGTCATATTAGCATCGGAAAGGGATAGAGAAGTTTTGACCCCTTTACTTTGGGCTAATTCTCGCGCTTTGATCCCCGCGGCTTTTCCCGTGGGTGAAGTCACTAGATACCCTTCTAAATATAAATATTCTGAATCAATTAAAGCCTCGGTAACCAATTCCTGTTCCGATAAACTACTACTAATACCCAAAAAAGTACCCATGGTGCGATCAGCATCGGGAGTAACCAAAACTATACATTTACCCGTAATTCCAACGTCGCCATTGTGAACATTTGTATCAACTCCACAATCTTTTAAATCCTGTAGATAAAAAGTTCCGGTCTCATCATTAGCTACTTTACAGGAATAAAAACTCTTTCCCCCCAATTGGCTAATCGCTACCATCGTATTAGCCGCTGAACCACCGCTGCTTTTTTTACAAGCAAAATTCTGTAATTGCTCCATGATCTCAGTTTGATGGGCTTCATCCATCAACGTCATCACCCCTTTATCAATTTTTAACTTCTGCAGCATTTCTGGTTCAACCTGGAACTCCATATCCACCAGAGCATTACCTATTCCATACACATTGTATTTTGCCATAACTATTAATCTGGGTAGAATTGCGATTCTATTATAGGCTGTAAAGATTAAGTAAAAACCAGTAAAATTTATCGTTAAAGATATGTTATCAGTAGTGAAAACGCTGTTGTCTATACAAGCCTAGTGATCTTATGCTAATAATTAAGGATAGATTATGGTAGCTAAGGATACAAAAGAGGAACTTCCATGTCCACTTCTATGACTCAGAAAGTCAATAACAATCTAAAACTAGAGTGTTTAAGGTTATTTCAAGATTACCGCGCTTCCGGTAATCTAGAGTTGCGTAATAAGATTATGCAGCTGAATTTTGGGTTGGTCAAAAAAGAAGTATATAACTGGATTAACCAATATCAGGAAAGTTATGAAGACTTGTTACAAGTTGGCTGTATGGGATTACTAAGAGCGATCGAAAAATTTGATCTCGAAAAAGGCTACGCTTTTAGCTCCTTTGCGATTCCCTACATCAGAGGAGAAATCCAACACTACCTCAGAGACAAAAACTATTCCGTGAAAATTCCTCGTCGTTGGTTAGAATTAGGACAACAAGCAGCCACTTTTACCAAGAATTTCCAGAAACAATATAATCGTCCTCCCCTAGATTCTGAAATCGCCCAAGTTCTCGAAATTTCCCAGCAAGAATGGCGCGAAATTAAACTAGCTCATCAAAATAGAGACCCCATCAGTCTAGACGCTACCGTAGGTGACAGCGAAGAAAATACAACCACCCTGGCTGATTTAGTTCCCGATAGCCAATATCGTAGTTTTCAACTAGCACAAGAAGATAAAATTCGTCTGCAAAGCGCTCTCAACAATCTCGAAGATAAAACCAGAAATGTACTCGAATTCGTCTTTTTATACGATTTAACCCAAAAAGAAACAGCAGAGCGTCTAGGTATCAGCGTTATCACCGTTTCTCGTCATCTCAAAAAAGGTTTAAACTCCCTAAGAAATTTCCTAGGACAAGAATAAACTCTCCACTTGTCGGAATAGCCAATTAATATTAAACTTTAATTGTGGTAGAAAGCAAAAGGTTGCGGTATGAGCAAAACATGGCTAGGTTTAATCATAGTGTTAATTAGTTTGTCCCTAGGAAGTTGTGGAGCGCCCCCTGCTCAGGAGAAAACAGAAACCCCCACACCCCCACCCACCGAACAAACCCAACCAGAGGCTCAACCAGAACCTGAAACAGAAACGGAAATCAAAACCAATCCCAGGGTAGCCATATCTGGTTTGATCCCCCCTACTAATCCCGAGACTAGAGTACGAGGAGTCGTTAAAGGCGTAGATAATCCCTTCGCTTCCCTTGCTCCCACCCCCAAAATCACTATTACTCAAGACCAAAATTTAGGAAGTATCCCTGAACCCCCACCAGAACAAGTTTCACCAGAACAAGCTTCACCAGAACAAGTTTCACCAACTACAGAAACAGAGCCTAACCTAGAATTGGCTAGAGCCGTAGTAGTTAATGGTATTGTCACCCTAGGAGATACGGTCCAAATCATCCTCAAAGCCCCAAAAGAAGACTTTTCCCGCTACGTAGAGGTAGGTCAATATATCTCTAATGGCGAAGTCCTCGTTAAAAGAATCGAAGAGGGTGATAACAGAACTGTCTTTGTTGTTTTAGAGCAGTCAGGAATAGAAGTACGTAAACCTGTTGGTACTACTGATGCTAATCAACCCGACACTCCCGCCGCTTCATCATAGGAGGATTGATGCAAACTAGTACCATCACGAGACAACAAACTGTTACCTATCCCTATCTTCCCCTAGCAGTTTACCGAGAAATAGCCGCTCATCTAGCCCAAATAGACGGTGTTAAAGTTACCCTGCTCCCCCAACTTGACCCTGTCTTTGATTATCATCAGAGTCAAGTTGGTGGCTTGTTATTAGAATATCCTACAGATTTAGATACTACTTTACTACAACAGATTTTAACTTATTATCAGGAAAAATTCCTTAGACCATCAGGGTATATGGTTTGAGAATCCATTATCCCTGTGGTTAAATCTGCATTTTTTGCTCCAGATAAATTAGCACCATTTAAAATAGTAGCAAACAGTTTGGTATTGTTTAATTTAGCTCGACTCAGATTCGCTCCCGTTAAATCTGCTTCCGTTAAATCTGCTCCAGTTAAATCAGCTTCGGTTAAATTAGCAAATCTCAAATTTACCCTCTGTAAATTAGCGTAACGAAGATTGACCCGCGAAAGACTCCCACCGTTTAAATTGGCTTCGGTTAAATTAGCTTGATAAAGAGAAGCGTTATCTAATTGGACTTTTTCTAAATTGGTTTGTGTTAAATTGGCTTGCGCTAGGTTAGCATAGGGTAAGTAAGTTTGAGTTAAATCGCTCTGACTCAAGTCTATATCCTTGAGATTGGCTTCAAATAACTCTACTTGTTGTAAATTAACTTGTTGAAATTGTCTTCTTCCTTGAGAATATTGTGTCAATAGTTCCTCTTTGCTTAATTTCTGCATCTTTTACTGTGATTTAAATAAGCATAATTACTTATTTAAATAAGTTAACTTCAATTAACAGTAGTCAGATTAGTTATAACCTTTTCTTAATATTTGTCTAATGAACGATCTTTATAGTCCTCTTAATCCCTCACAAAACAAAGCAGTGAAACATTTTTGTGGACCTCTACTGGTAGTAGCGGGAGCGGGATCAGGAAAAACTAGAGCTTTAACCTACAGAATAGCCAATTTAATCCAAGAACATCGAGTTAACCCGGAAAATATTTTAGCTGTTACCTTTACTAATAAAGCAGCAAAAGAAATGAAAGAGCGTTTAGAGCTAATTTTAGCTCAAACAATAGCTCAAGAAACTCAACAAACTCCCTGGGAACTTTTACCACCAGATTTACAAGTTAAGATTAGGTCCAAAGTATATAAAAATATCACTAAACATCTTTGGATAGGTACTTTTCATAGTATTTTTGCCCGAATTTTGCGCTATGATATTAATAAGTATCAAGACCAAAAAGGG
>CALGKL010000117.1 GCA_937930495.1 uncultured Gloeocapsa sp. | reverse complement strand
GCATTGGTTCCATTGTTATTCCTCTTTCTGTCCCGCAATCATTTTCTCTAACGATCATATCTTGGGACACATCTACTAGACGTCTGGTTAGGTAACCTGAATCTGCGGTTCGTAGTGCTGTATCTACTAGACCTTTGCGCGCGCCGTAGGAGGAGATGATATATTCAGTAACAGTCAAGCCTTCACGGAAATTAGTTTTAATGGGTAGGTCAATGATTTCTCCTTGAGGATTAGCCATCAAGCCACGCATTCCCACTAACTGACGTACCTGACTCATATTCCCACGAGCTCCGGAAAAGGCCATCATATAGACCGAATTGAGAGGGTCTGTCTCTCTAAAATTCCGTACTACTTCATCTTTGAGAGCTTCTGAGGTACTGTTCCAGGTATCAATTACTTTCTGAAAGCGTTCTACTTCTGTAATTTCTCCTTTGGCGTAGCGATTTTCGGTTTTTTCGATTTCCTCTTCAGCGCTTTTGAGCATTTCCCGTTTCGCTTCGGGTACTTGTAAATCTTCGACGCTAATAGACACACCTGCTTTAGTTGCGTAGCGAAAACCCATGGCTTTGAGTTCATCTGCTACTTGTGCGGTGCGGGCTGAGCCGTACTTACTAAAGGACCAAGCGATTAACTTTTTGAGACTACCCTTGTCTATGATTTTATTGTAGAATACCATGTTTTTTGCTCAGTTTAAATTAAGGGGGGCTATAAGGACGGGGAGATTTGAGTTATGTTTCTAACTCTGACAACTCTTCGCTACTAAAGGATTCATAGGTTGGACGGGATGGGGTCCGAACACCTTTAACGTCTGCCATGAGATCTACTTCTACATCTCTACTGCTGCCATCTTCTAGGTTTTCGACTTTATGGACGGCGATATCTAAGCCGAGGGATTGTAACTCACGCATTAACACTTTAAAGGATTCCGGTGTTCCTGGGCGAGGGATAGGTTTACCTTTTACGATCGCATTTAAGGCTTCATTCCGTCCTTGCATATCGTCTGATTTAACGGTAAGGATCTCTTGCAGTATGTAAGCTGCTCCATAGGCTTCTAGAGCCCATACTTCCATTTCTCCGAAGCGTTGACCTCCTTGTTGGGCTTTGCCTCCTAGGGGTTGTTGGGTTACCAGGGAGTAGGGTCCTGTGGAGCGGGCGTGGATTTTATCATCTACGAGGTGAACTAGTTTGAGCATATAGGCTTTCCCCACGGTTACGGGGCGATCAAATGGTTCTCCTGTGCGTCCATCGTATATTTTTATTTTTCCTGGGTGTTCCGGATTATAGATCCAGCTTTTTCCTTTTTTCATTGCTCCTTCTTCCAGGAGTTGATTCACTGTATTACGAGATGCTTCTTGCCCGTGCATTTCGTCAAATGGCGTAATCTTAAATCTTACTCCTAGATGTTCTCCGGCCCAACCTAAGAGACATTCAAAGACTTGACCTACGTTCATCCGACTAGGTACACCTAGGGGGTTGAGGACGATATCTACGGGTGTGCCATCGGGGAGATAGGGCATATCTTCAATGGGAAGTATCCGGGAGATAATACCTTTATTACCGTGACGTCCGGCCATTTTATCTCCTACTTGGATTTTCCGTTTTTGAGCTACGTAAACTCGTACTACCATATTAGCTCCAGGGGGGAGTTCGTCGCCTTTTTCTCTGGTAAAGACTCTGACATCTACGACTCGTCCTTTTTCGCCGTTAGGTACTCTTAGGGAGTTATCCCGTACGTCTCGTGCTTTTTCGCCAAAGATCGCTCTGAGGAGTTTTTCTTCTGGTGGTTGATCCGACTCTCCTTTGGGGGTTACTTTTCCGACGAGGATATCTCCTGATTCTACCCAAGCGCCTTTACGAATTATCCCGTCTTCGTCTAGATTTCTCAGGGCGTCTTCGCCGACGTTAGGAATTTCTCTGGTAATTTCTTCCGGTCCTAATTTAGTTTGACGGGCTTCGATTTCGTGTTTTTCGACGTGGATACTGGTATAGACGTCGTCATAGACTAATCTTTCGCTGATTAAGATAGCGTCTTCATAGTTATAACCTTCCCAGGGCATATAAGCTACGAGGATATTTTGTCCTAGGGCTAATTCTGCTCCTTCTGTGGCTGAGCCATCGGCTAATACTTGTCCTCTACAGACTTCTTCTCCTGGGAAGACTAGGGGACGTTGATTCAAACAGGTATCTTGGTTGGATCTGTGATATTTCTGCAGGGTATATTCTCTTTCTTCTCCTTCTGTTTGCGCTTCGGTGGGACTTACTTTTACTCTTATTGTTTCAGAGTCAACGTAACTGACTACTCCATGGGTTTGAGAGATAATCACCATTCCCGAGTCTCTAGCTGCTTGGGCTTCTAAACCTGTGCCTACTAGGGGACGTTCTGGACGTAATAGGGGGACTGCTTGGCGTTGCATGTTGGAACCCATGAGGGCTCGGTTGGCGTCGTCGTGTTCGAGGAAGGGAATCAGAGAGGTTGCCACCGAGACGATTTGCACTGGGGATACGGCTACGTAGTCCACCTGTTCTGGGGTGGTAATGGAGAATTCTTGACGATAGCGTACGGGTACTGTATTGACGAGAATATTACCTTCTGTGTCTGTTGGTACGTCTCCTGGGGCTACTCTGAAGTCGTCTTCTTCGTCTGCGGTCAGATAAACGGGGGGTAGGTCTTTGCGTACTTTTCCGTTTTCGACTTTATAGTAGGGGGTTTCGATGAAGCCATAGGGATTAATGCGGGCGTAGGTAGCTAATGAGCCTATTAAGCCTGCGTTTGGTCCTTCTGGTGTTTCTACGGGACAAATCCTTCCATAGTGTGAAGGATGTATGTCTCTGACGGCGAAGCCTGCTCTTTCTCTGGTTAAGCCTCCAGGTCCTAGGGCTGATATCCTCCGTTTATGGGTCAATTCCGCTAGGGGGTTAGTTTGATCCATAAATTGGGAGAGTTGGGATGAGCCGAAAAATTCTTTAATCGCTGCTACTAGGGGTTTGGGGTTAACTAATGAGGTGGGGGTAAGGCTATCTGATTCGCTTACGGTCATTCTTTCTTTGATGATTCTTTCTAAGCGACTTAAGCCTACTCTGACCTGATTTTGTAGTAGTTCCCCTACGGAGCGGACACGACGGTTACCGAGGTGATCGATGTCGTCTACGCTCCCCATATCGAATTCTAGGTTGATCAGGTAGTCGATAACGGCGAGAATATCGGTTTTGGTCAGTACTCTTTCTGTTTCTGGTACGTTAAGACGTAGTTTTTTATTGAGTTTATATCGTCCTACTTTACCGATGTCATAGCGTTTGTTGTCGAAAAAGCGTGCTTCTAGGAGTTGTTGTCCTCCTGTTACCGTGGGGGGTTCTCCGGGTCTTAATTTTTTGTATAGTTCTATGAGGGCTTGTTCTTCTGTGGGGTTTTCTTCTTTTTCTAGGGTTCTTTGATAGAATTCGGGGTGACGTAATGCGTCAAAGATTTCGCTATCGGATAGTCCGATGGCTTTTAGTAGTACTTGAGCCGAGAGTTTGCGGGTTTTATCTATTCTGACCCAAACTACGCCGTTTTTATCGGTTTCAAATTTTAGCCAAGCGCCACGATTAGGGATTAATGAGGCTGAGTAGGTTCTTTTGCCGTTTTTATCTACTTCTGATTTAAAATATACTCCAGGAGAGCGGACTATTTGATTGACGATTACCCTTTCTGCTCCATTGATGATGAATGTTCCTCTTTCGGTCATCAAGGGTAAATCCCCGATAAATACTTCTTGTTCTGTAATTACTCCTGTCTCTTTGTTTTGTAGTCTCGTTGGTACGTACATTTGTACCGCATAGGTACTGTCACGACGTTTTGCTTCATCTACGTCGTATTTTGGTTCTTTAAGTTTATATTCTTTCCCTATAAAGTGTAGTTCTAGCTTACCTGTATAATCTCTAATGGGTGAGAAGCTTTCTAGTTCTTCGATTAATCCTTCTTCGAGAAACCAGCGAAAACTTGAGCGTTGAATTTCGATTAAGTCTAAAAGGAGATTCTGATTGATATTGCTCATTTTTGGGTATTCTTATGATAGTTGTTCAGCTGCGCACCTTACCAAGTCCAAATAAGGCGATGGCGTTGGCTGTGGTTTGACTCCCTAGAGTCTCTAGTTTTTCTTGGCGTAAGTCGGCTATGAATTCGGCGACGTATTTTACGTAGGCTGGTTCATTTCTTTTCCCTCTGTGGGGGACTGGTGCTAAAAAGGGACAGTCTGTTTCTATTAGTAACTTTTCTGCTGGTACTATTTTGGCGCTTTCTTGTACTTGTTTGGCATTTTTAAAGGTGACTACTCCACTAAAACTTATATAAAATCCCAGGTCTAAAAACCATTCTGTCTCTTCTGGTGTTCCTCCCCAACAGTGCATTACTCCCGTGGGTTTATTTCCTTGCTTACTCCATTCTTTGATAATGTTGTACAAGTCTTGGGCTGCTTCTCGACAATGAATAATCAGTGGTTTATTTAGTCGCGCGGCTATATCTAGTTGCGCTATGAATACTTCTTGCTGTTTTTCTTTATTTGTTGCTTTATAATAATCTAGCCCTGTTTCTCCTATGGCGACCACTCTTGGATCTGATTTGGCTAATTGTTCAATCTCTCTGCTACTTGTGTCTTGCCATTTGTCTACGTCTAATGGGTGTAAGCCTACCGCAAATGAGAGCTCGGGAAATCTATCCGCTAGGCTTTGAATACTCTTAAACTCTTTTGGCTCGACACAAGAATGGATTAAGTGAGTAACTCCTGCTTGTTGCCAACGAGCTTGCAGTAACTCTATATCCTGTTGAAATACCTCAAAGTTGAGGTGAACATGGCTGTCTATTAACTGCATTTGCTCTTTTTTGTCTTTTTTGCAAAGGGATTAGTTGGATTGGGCTGTTTCCACTTTTTTTAAGGCTTTGGCTAGACGAGCTTTTTTTCTCGCTCCGTTATTGCGGTGATATACCCCTTTCTTGACGGCTTTGTCTATCTTACTATAGGCCGCTGACATGGTTTGTGATATGGTTTCTTTACTTTCTTCGCTCGGGTTACTAGCATAGTTCTCTACAGCCTGAAAGTATTTTTTCATCAGGGTTTTTACTGCCGATTTATAGGCTTTATTCCGCAGGCGGTTGCGCTCTGATATTTGCGCTCTTTTGATTGCTGATTTAATGTTAGCCACTGTTGTCTTACTTAAGAGTTTACTCTAGTTGGTTTAAAATTTTACAGAAATGATATTATATCATTTTACCTTAGTTTCTGACAAGAGTTGATCGAGAGATCAACCCAATTACCTATCTTAGCATAGTTTTTTATTTTTACTAGCCTTGCAGTAACCAAAAGCCGGCAAAATTTTGGGATTCGGGACTAGATTGTATGGCTAAAAAATGGATATCTTGTACAAGTTGTTTAGCTTGACTAAAACCTCTGGCTTCGGCTACGCTTTTTTCGTCGGTAAGATCGGCTAAAATCCAACTATCACTTACTCCTGTTTCTAAACGCAATCTGGAGACCTGTTTGAGTAGCTCACGGGAGGAAGGGGCAATTTCCTCTAGGTAGCAATAGCTTAAT
>CALGKL010000116.1 GCA_937930495.1 uncultured Gloeocapsa sp. | reverse complement strand
GGGTGGTGGCGCTAAACTTATCTCTGGTTTGACTGGTGGTGTGGTGGTGGACAAATCTCTTGGGGATTCCTTAGCATATTGTCTATGGTGAATTGCTAATATTTGCTGTTTGCTTTTACTGTTTGCTTGTTCGGAGTTTTGTTCATCTACCATAACTGCTGAGGAAGATAGCTTACTGTTGCTATGAATTTGTTCGGCCTTGGCTCTAATTTCTTTAGCTTGGGCTTCTGTTATTGTACTACTATGACTTTTAGCTGCGATGTTAAGCTGAGCACAAATTTCTAAAACTTCTTTGTTATCTATATCCAATTCTTTTGATAAATCGTAAATTCTGACTTTGTCGTGGTTCATCCAATATCCCCCTAGTTACATAATTTGTTTATACCTTGCCTGATGGCTGGATTTGATTTGTGTTCATCTTTAATAGTTAAGTTGCTTGTGGTTTACTCCTTGTTGTTCTTATTTTATAGTAACTAAATTAATTAGTTTCTAGTCTTTTCCAGAGTTGTTGATAAATCTCCGCGGGGACTGGTGTTTTCAGTGCTTTAGCGAGACGATTTTTTTGTTGTGCTAATTTGAGACAGCTTTCTTGAGAGCAGAGATAGGCAGAACGTCCCATCCCTTGATCTAATTTTACCTCTTGGGAGGGATAGACTCTAATTATTCTCCAGAATGATTCTTTAGGACCGATTTGACGACAGCTTATACAACGTCGATAATTGGGTTTCATGCTTCTTGTGGTTGAACTTGATTTAATTCTGACTGGTATTGTTTGGTTTCTTTGATATCGATTTTCCACCCTGTTAAACGGGCTGCGAGACGGACATTTTGTCCTTCTTTTCCTATGGCTAGACTCAGTTGATTTTCTGGTACTAGTACTAGTGCTTGACGTTCATCGGGATTAATCAGGCTAACTTTATCTACTTTAGCAGGGCTCAGGGCGTTGGCTATATAAATAGTCGGATCCGGTGACCAACGAATCACGTCTATTTTTTCTCCTTTCAATTCGTTGACTACTGCTTGAATGCGGGAGCCTTTTGCTCCTATACAAGCTCCGACGGGATCTACGTCTCTTTCCAGGGTATCTACGGCTATTTTGGTGCGTGGTCCCACGTAGCGTGAGGGGGGATTGGCTTCTCTAGCGACCGCGACTATACGGACGATTTCTTCTTCTATTTCTGGTACTTCGTTAGCAAATAAGTATACTACTAAACTGGCGTCTGCTCTGGAGACGATTAGTTGTGGTCCACGATGGGAACCTTCTCTGACTTTTTTGAGATAGACTTTGAATAGGGAGTTAGCTCTATAGTTGTCGTTGGGTAATTGTTCTTTTTTGGGTAGTTCGGCTTCTACTTCGGGTTGACCAAAACCACTGGTCACGGACATGATCACTGATTGTCTTTCAAATCGTAAGACTTTGGCTTGTAAAACGGTGTTTTCGATTTCTTGATATTCTTCTTGAATGATTTTTCTTTGTTGATCTCGTAGTTTTTGCAAGAGTACTTGTTTGGTTTGAATCGCAGCGAGACGTCCAAATTCTTCTTGGGGTGGGGTAACGTCTAAAACGACTTCGTCTCCTAGTTGGGCTTCTTTTTCTACTTCTTGTACTTCTTCTAGAGAGATGTGATGATCTGTGTCGGTTACTTCTGTAACTATTTTTTTGGTGGAAAGTATCCTAAAGCCTTCTTCTTCTGTGTCTAATTCTACTTCAAAGTTGTCAAAGTATTCGTCGTTAAATTGTGGTCCGCTCAGATTTTGGGCGCGACGATACCTTTCATAACCTTTGAGTAATGCTTCTCTGAGGGCTTCTTGTACGGAGGATTTGGGGAGATTATGGGTTTGGCTGATTTGTTCAATCATTGCCTGTAAACCCTGTAACTTTACTAGTGGCATATGTTCTATCTTCCTTTGACTAAGTATTTAGGCTTGATCATCTAGTTGGACTTTGGCGATGATTTCTCGCGGTAAGGAAATGGATTTACCTTTTTGATTGAGATAAATTTTTTCGGCGTCACGTCCTTGTAGTTTGCCTCGCCATTCTTTTTGTTCTTGATAGGGGGTGTAGGTTTTGATAATAACGTCAAACCCTTTAAAGGCGATAAATTCCCTATCTGTGGTTAAAATCCTGGAAGTACCAGGACTAGAAACTTCTAATACGTACGAACCTTCAATTAGATTACTAGCGTCTAGAAGTTGATCTAGGGCTCTACTCATTTTTTCACAATCATCTAACCCTGTATTGTCAGTAAGATTGCGTATGTCTATACGGAGAACCGGTGGACGTCGATTGGTTTGAAAAACAACTTCTACTACTTCTAAACCTAATTGTGCGGCAATTGGGTTGGCTAAAGCGATAATTTCAGGTACTATAGGATGAGTCATCGCAATTAAGGCAATAAAAAAAGCGGGTTACAGCCCACTTGTGTGTCAACATTAGAGCACGTCTGTATTAAACGTGGCTTTTCCAATCAAGTTAATTCAACCTTAGCACAAAAGTTGATTTTTGGCTGCTCAAGTTGTTTTCAGCTCAAATTGTCTATTCTCAGTTACAATCAGTTAATATAACTTAACAAATTTGGCAATCAATCTACAATTATGGACTGTATTATTCATCGTCGTGCCCAGTTTTCAGCTAGTCATCGCTATTGGTTGCCCGAACTAGATGATCAGGAAAATTTCAACCTCTTTGGTGCGGGAAGCAATTTTCCAGGACATGGACATAATTACGTCCTCTATGTTTCCCTAAGAGGCAATTTAGATCGATACGGTATGGTTCAAAACCTATCGGTGGTCAAAAAGGTTATTAAAGAGGAAATAACTGAACAACTAGATTATAGTTATCTTAATCAGGTCTGGTCTGAGTTTACTGAAACTCTACCAACGACGGAAAATATCGCTAGGGTAATCTGGCACAGGTTAGCCCCCCATCTTCCCCTAGTTAATATTCAATTGTTTGAACATCCAGAGCTTTGGGCTGATTATCAAGGAAAGGGTATGGAAGCATCTTTAACTGTTAAAACTCACTTTAGTGCGGCACATCGTTTGGCTCTTGATGAGCTAAGTTTGGAGGAAAATTCGGCAATCTATGGTAAGTGTGCTCGTCCCCATGGACATGGACATAATTATCATCTAGAGGTCTCGGTCACAGGAGAAATTGACCCTCGTACGGGTATGTTGGTAGATTTAGGTAAGTTACAAGGGGTTATTAATGATTATATCGTTGAGCCTTTTGACCATACTTTTCTCAATAAAGATATTCCTTATTTTGCTC